>JAITOO010000220.1 GCA_031289875.1 Flavobacteriaceae bacterium | reverse complement strand
ATCAAACATGAACAATCAAAAAAGAGAAGTGTGAAGGGAAAAAGACTCGATGCCGGATGGAATAATGATTATTTATTGAAAATCCTAACTAATTAAGATGCGTTTGCCCTGGTGGGTAGTCTGAAAAATTTTCAGATATCCATTTTTTGTAAATTTATACGATTTGATTTTTTTTTTGTACGATTTGAATTGCCGATTTTAACTTGGAGGCATTTACGAAAGATAGACTAATCCCAAAATGGAATAAAATAAATCCGTCATACAGAGTTATTTACGTCATTGCTCTTGGACTTCGCATCATTGCGGGCGACCCGCAATCTTTAATCGAATAGAGTGCTGTGGGTCGCTTTACTCCGTTTACAATGACGAAAAGGAATGTCTTAGCAATGAATAATGAATGCGTTCTCTACAGACTTGTTTTATTCCATCTTGGTATAAGAGTAACATTACAAAATGAGGGGAAACTTATTGTTGAGAATAGAGATTATTATGTATGATTCAGATGAGACATCATCATCACAAATTATAAAAATCAAAAGAAAGGATTACCATTTACGATAATCCTTTCTTTTGATTTTTTAGTCTGATATCAAATCTATTTCTTACGACTTGCCGTATGGTCAATTATTAACCCTGTTTTTTTTGCCTCCAACGGCACTCATTGCACAGCGGAAACCTATATCATTTGCTTTCGCTTTTTGGTCTAACCAGCGCCGTCTTGACGGATTGAGCCATATAGCCTTGTCTTGCCAGGAGCCGCCCTTATAAACACGTGCTGTTTTGGAAATCATTGTTGCCTGCTCAATAGGCGAAGCGTTTTCAAAGTTCAATATGGAGTCATTGATTGAAGAGAGCTTGTCGCCGTCCTTGAAATCACGAACATCTCTGCCAACCTGGTAAAATTTCTTGTCATTAACCAAATAGTTACGCATACTGTCTCTGACTTCTTGTTCCATAGGAGGCATACGGTCCAAAATACCCTCTGCATAAGCAGAATCGGACACCCAATCATTGCCACGGAACGGACTGATTTCACCTACCATTTCGTTAGAAGTAGAACGATAAACATCCAACACCCATTCGTTTACGTTACCAGCCATATTATACAAGCCATACTCGTTGGGAGGATAGTAATCAACAGATACAGTTCTTGAATGGTTGTCGTTTTCGCCTGTCAAATCACCTCTGCCACGCTTGAAATTGGCAATGAACTGACCTCTGAGTTTTTTGTTCTCCATTTCACGCATTTGGTAACCTTGCCAGGGGTAAGTTTGCCCTACGCTATAATTATCATTACGTGGAATTGCCCCGTAAGCAGCATATTCCCACTCCGTTTCGGTGGGCAAACGAAAAGAGGCGTCAAAGATAATACCGTCCAAATCGGCAACTTCTTCATCGCCTGTTTGTTCCCTTAGATATGAAAATTTTTTGGCTGACGTGAAAATATATTTTCCATATTCACCCTCTTCTGCATTTTGGATGTTTGCATTGACAGTTTCCAAATCTTGAAACTCTATGATTTTCCTGTCAATGAGTATCCTTTCGTTAATACGGTCTGTTCGCCAGGTGCAGTATTCCATTGCTTGTTCCCACGACACACCCACAACAGGATAGTAGCCGTATGATACGTGTGTGTAGTAAGTGTTCACCAAAGGGTCGTTATACGCCAACTCTTCTCTCCAAACCGTTTCATCGGGCAGAGCGGCTAAATATTTCTTTGGGTCGTGGCGATAAACGCCTTGTAGCCAAGCCACATACTCACGCCAATTGATGTTGGTTATTTCAAATTCGTCCATAAAAAAACCATCAACACTAACACGTCTTTTTCGTGCATCCTGCTGCGAAGAAACAGGATCTTCGTTTTGTCCCTTCACATACGAACCCGTTGAAATATAAACCATTCCGGGTGGTATTTTGCCGTCATAATCGGTTTTCACGTTGAAATACCCCTTTTTAGGCTTGTTATACGCCCAACCAGTCCTTTCGGAATTTTTTGTTCCGAGAACAGCCTTTCTGCTGCAACCAACAAATACAACCGAAAGCAAAACCAATCCTAAGATACCTTTTGTAATTTTCATCTGTAAAATATTTATTTATTATTTTTTCTAAAAAAGTTACTTTTTCTTCAAATTCTATGTTTTTTACTTTTTTGCAATATACTTTAACCAATTCATAACAACCTCAAAATCAGTATATTATAACCAAAAAATAATCTACCCAAAATATAAAGAAACAATATGCAATAATACAATTTTTTTTTCAAACAAACAATAGTAAAAAAACTTCTTTTTTAAATAATTTTTGTGTACTTTTGCAACTCTGATTTTGCCAATTAAACGTTAAGGACATGAAAAATATTGTGTTAAGAGAAAGATTTTTTGACTTTTCTTCACCTATGGTGATGGCGATTGTTAATATTACGCCTGATTCTTTTTTTTCAGACAGTCGTTACGGTGCTGATGAAAAATTGATTGAACGAATAAAAACTGCTCTGTGTCAAGGGGCTGATATCGTTGATATTGGTGCTTATTCTACTCGTCCGAAAGCGGATTTTGTGTCGGAAGAATTGGAAAACAGCCGAATTTGTTCTGCTTTGGAAATTATTCGCAAAAATTTTCCTGATATAATTCTTTCTGTGGATACTTTTCGCTACTCGGTAGCAGAAAACGCTGTAAATCACTATGATGTCGATATTATAAATGATATTTCAGGTGGAATGCTGGATGAAAAAATGGCGAAGACAGTGGCAAAACTCAACCGCCCTTATATTTTGACGCACACCAAAGGCACGCCGCAGGAAATGCAAAGTTTGACTGATTATGAAGATTTTATTGCAGATATTCTGAAATATTTTGCTGAAAGAATTGAAAATCTCAGAAATTTGGGTTTTTCCTCTGACACTATTATAGACCCGGGTTTTGGCTTTGCCAAGACCACGGAACAAAACTACGAACTTTTGACTAAACTATCTGTATTTGAATGCTTTAATTCACCACTTTTGGTTGGTGTTTCTCGAAAATCAATGATTAACAATGTTTTAGGTACAACGCCTGAAACCGCTCTCAATGGTACAACCGTGATAAACACAATTGCCCTGTTCAACGGAGCAAATATTCTTCGTGTCCACGATGTAAAAGAGGCTGTGGAAGTGGTGAAGTTAGTGGAAAAATATAAGTCGGTCGAGAACGGATAATTGAAAATGCAATCAAAAGAGCAGTGAATTATTGACGGTTAACAATGAACATTGCACCGTTATAAAAAGCAATTACGAATTACGATTTGTTTTCGTCATTATAAAGAACGAAGAAAATGAACAAAGCACCCGATGAATTTATGAAAACCATGCAGATAATATTCAATGATTTTCATTTGAAATTTGAATATGAAATTTACCCATACAAAAGGTTATGGAACCAATTTTTCCTGACTTCGACGGTCAAAAATCACAAAGTACTATTACTCAATGACTTACCAAAACAGCGAGCCACTACACTTTTTAATTTTCGAGTAATTGATAAGGCACTAAACTTCGGTGT
>JAITOO010000088.1 GCA_031289875.1 Flavobacteriaceae bacterium | reverse complement strand
TACATATTGCTGATTCCTTCGAGTTTTTGGGTGTTGTAACTATTTCCGCTAAAAACCCATTCCCAATTCCCAATTGCCGCCAAAAGCATCAATATACCGAATACGACGAAAAGCAAGCCATCACAAACACCTGTGTATCGGGCAATTTTTCCTTGATTTGCCGTAAAATCAGAAATATCAGTATGGATAAGAGTTCTACTTATGCTTTGGTTTTAAACGATTTAGTTCCACGCGCCACGCAGGTAGTTGGCAAATTTCACGTGATGAAATACGTTTACCAAGCCGTTTGCGATGTCAGACAAAGGAGAGTAAAAGAATTACAAGGGCAATTCACAAAAGGTAAAAAACGAACGGAAGAAGACAAAAAACTGCTCCGGGAAATTGAACTTTTGCGACGGGTGTCGCATGCCTAACACAGTCGCCCGACAAGTGGAACGAAGAAATGCAAGAAACTGTAAATCTATTGTTTGCAAAACATAATGACCTGAAAAATGCTTATCAAACCGGTCAGAATTTTAAGCAGTGGTATGATTACGAAAATCGTATAAAATCAACAGAACAAATCAAGGATAACCTCTATCAATGGTATAGACAGGCAAAGCAAATAACAGAATTTTAAAGTGTTATAAAAATGATGCGAAAACACGAAATACAAATTATCATTTTTTTTAAGCACGGCTTGACCAATGCAAAAGCAGAAAACCTTAACGGTAAAATACAACGATTCGTTTCAAACAATTACGGTATCAAAGACAAGGATTTTTTCCTCTATCGTACCGCTAAATATTTTTCATGGCACCTCAAAATAAGGTTTAGCCGGATTAATAAAAATTTCCTATTCAGAAATAGTTTTTGTAACTTTGCCACCTTTTAAAATATCGTACACTCATGAATGTTACACAAAACAAAATTGATGATTTAAACACGGTTATCAGCATCAAACTCACGCCTGAAGACTATAAACCTAAGGTTGAGAAAACTCTGAAAGATTACAGGAAAAAAGCCAATATGCCCGGCTTCCGCAAGGGAATGACTCCGATGAGCGTGGTGAAAAAGCAATACGAAACCGCAGTTACTTTTGAAGAGATCAACAAAATTCTCAATACAGAACTCAACAACTTCATTGCCGAGAACAAGTTAGCCGTTTTGGGGCAGCCGCTTCCAAAAACCGACAACAATCTGGACGTAAATGCCAACGAGATGACTTTCGAGTTTGAATCCGGCTTGGCGCCTGAGTTTTCCGTCGATTTGTCCAAAGCCTCAATCCCTTACTACAAAATCGAAGCCGCTGACAAGGATGTAAACGAAACTATCGAAAGAATGCAAAGCCAGTCCGGCGAAGCCGTTCCCTCCGATGAAATTGTAGAAGGCGGACATTTTGCGGCGAAGGTGCAGGAAGTGAACGAAGACGAAACGCTTGTGGAAGGCGGAATTGAAACTACGGTTACCTTTTTGGTCGAAGATTTAAAAGAGAAAAACGAGTTTTTGAAGAAAAAAGAAAACGATGTGGTTTACGTCTATGCGCAAGCGTTGTTCAAAGACGTGCATAAATTGCAGCATTTTTTAGGCTTGTCTCACGAAGAAGCGCATCATTTCAACGAAAAATTGAAAATCACTATCGGAGAGACCTCAACCAAAACCAAAGCAGAACTCAATCAGGATTTTTTTGACAAAATTTACGGCAAAGACAAAATCCATTCCGAAGAAGAACTGAAAGCTAAAATCAAGGAAGAATTTGGCAATTATTACAAGCGCGAATCCGATACGCGATTCATCAACGATTCCGTAGAATGGTTGTTTGAAAACATAAAATTCGACCTGCCATCGGAGTTTTTGACTAAATATATTCAAAGCACGGCAAAAGAACCGATGACCGACGAGCAGGCTGCCGAAGAATACAAAAAGTCAGAAAAGGCAATGCGTTATCAGTTGATTGAGGGTAAAATATTGTCTGACAACAAAGTAAATATTCAATTCCAAGATTTGCTGGACTACACCAAAACTTCCATGAAACAGCAGTTTGCGATGTACGGCTACGCAGAGGTTCCCGAAGAAGAAATTGAAAAATATTCTGTCAATGCGTTAAAAAACGAGGAACATGTGCGCAAAACGTCCGGAGATATTATTCAGCGCGAGTTGTTTAAAATTTTTGATGCTCAAATTAAAAAAGAAGAAAAAACGGTTACCATCGAAGATTTTGACAAAATTTTGAAAGAAGAACACAATCATTCGCATTAATTTGATAAAAAAAACGGTTATTTGTACGCAAAATTTTTCGCGGAAATTTTTCAATTTTTCAAAAATTAATATTAACTTTACGAAATTAAATTTAAAATGCAAATCGTAAAATTAAAATTAAGTGTGTTTTTGTTATCAGTAACTAAGTCTTTCAAGTTGTTTTGATCAGGCTTATAATGATATTTGCGATGGATTTTTAGGGTGCCTTGCATGGTACTCAGCGTCTGGTGTACCTGTCGCTGCTGCTGTATATTGTCTCTTTTAAAAAATTATAATATCATGATAAATTTTCTCAAAGCCAAACCGCTAAAAACTATTTTAATAGGAATAATAATTGTGGGCATAGGTGCGCTTGCTAAAACGAACGGAGAAAATCCTTTAGGTTCAATTATTTTAACCGTCGGCATGTTGGTTGAATTGATAGGTACAATTTTTCTTCTCCGATTTTTAATTGTAGAAAAGAAATTGTAAGAAAATTCTTCCACATAAAATAACCCCTTGTATTCTGAAATTAATTGTTTCAATACAAGGGGTTATTTCTAATTACTTTCCTTCAAATATACCTCCCAACCCTGCGAAGTCTGCGGGACTTATTCTGAAGCCAGCCCCTGCGAAATGTCAATCATCGAATCAAAAACAGCTAATTTTAAAATTATTTCAAAAACATGATTAATATTATATAAAAATAATTGTACAAAATACACTTTTCTTCATACCTTTAAAGTCAGAAATTTAAAAACTCAGTCAAAGATGATTTTAGTAGTAGATTCAGGCGCAACCAAAGCAGATTGGATTGCCGTAGATAACGAAGGAAAACGCATATTTTCAACACAAACCAAAGGTCTCAGCCCTGAGGCGGTGGACAAAACCGAAATAATTAACCGTATCAACGAACGTTTCGACCTTTCCCAAAACAAGGAGGAGGTGAAAAAAATCTATTTTTACGGTGCGGGTTGCGGCTCTGAGGGACTGAAAAGCATTGTGTATGATGCTCTGAATGAATACTTTACCAATGCCGATGTTTTGGTGGAAGAAGACACCTACGGAGCGGTGTATGCCACTACCGAGCCGGGTACGAAAGCCATTGTCTGCATTTTGGGAACAGGTTCTAATTGCAGCTATTTCGACGGAAAAAAACTCAATCAAAAAATTTCCTCTCTTGGCTATCTCCTCATGGACGATTGCAGCGGAAACAAATTGGGTGGAGAGTTGGTGAAAGCTCACAATTTGAGGATTCTGCCCAAAGAATTGGTTGAAAAATTGGAAGCCGAATACGATATGGACATCAACGAGGTGAAAGACAATTTGTACAAAAAATCTAATCCAAATGCTTATTTGGCGACTTTTGCAAAATTTGTGATTCAAAACAAAGAACATGAATTTTTGAAAGCCATCATCGACCGCCACATGCAGTATTTCATTGATTATTACATCAATCAATACGAAAACAGCAAAGAACTGCCGATTAATTTCGTGGGGTCAATTGCTTTTTACTTGAAAGATGAATTGAAGAAAAAACTCATCGAAAACGGTTTAAAAATAGGCAACGTACAGCGCAAACCTATTGACGGGCTGATAGACTATCACATTAAATATCAATAAAATAATCTCTTATAAATTTGATGTATTGATTAAGGCGGCTGCCCCGAAAAGGCAGTCGTTTCTTTGGTTTAAACGTAAAATTCATCTTTGTCAAAATTTGTTTTCCACATATTTTATGAGCGCCAAACAACAAAAAACATCAAAAAAATACAAATAATTGTTTTCTTTCCATAATTTACCGTTTATGGTTGTCGATTTGAATTAACACTCTCATTTTAAATGATTTAAATCATGCTCAATTGTTTTCAAAATTTAAAAATTTTGCTTAACTTTAAAAATTAAAATTAATTTTTTATTTATTTTATTTTATGAAGAGAATTTTACTATCCCTGCTTTTTGTTCCGTTTTTGGGATTGTCCCAAATCCCTGCAGGGTACTACGACGAAACGGAAAATTTGACAGGCTACGCCTTGAAGAGTAAACTCCATGAGATTATTTCTTCAAACAATTTTAACTGGAATTACGGAGATTTGCCCGATTTCTACAACCAGACTGACATTGACAAATACTATGACAAAGACGGTACGCTGCTCGACATCTATTCTGAAAATCCTTACGGACCGGATGCTTACGAGTACACAACAGACAATCTGATAGGTTCAGCTTCCGCTGAAGGGCAGGGCTGGAACAGGGAACATATGATGCCGCAAAGTACCTTTTACAGCAACTACCCAATGTACTCAGATTTGTTTTATGTCATACCTACTGATGCGAGAATCAATCAGTTGCGCAGTAATTACCCTTACGGGATTTCTTCTACAAGCACAGTCTATTACAACTTTACCAACGGTTCGAAAATCGGACAGAATGCAACTCCCAATGCGCCTTACACAGGACGGGTTTACGAACCGATTGACGAGTTCAAAGGAGACATTGCGAGATCACTTTTATATTTTTCCGTGAGGTACGAAGGAAAGTTGGGAACGTTCAAATACGACACCGACACAAATGTTACCAAAGACCGAAATCCGCTCAACGGAACGGAAGAAAAAGCTTTTGACGACTGGTTTATCGATATGTTGAGGCAGTGGAACGTCTCAGACCCTGTTTCCCAACGAGAAATTGACCGAAACAACGAGGTGTATGCCATTCAGAAAAATCGAAATCCTTTTATTGACCATCCCGAATGGATTGACTTGATATGGTCTGAAACAGGAGACAATATTGCCCCGCAAGCTCCTGTAAATCTGAGCGTTCAAAAGGAAAACGCCTATTTTGCAACACTGACTTGGATGCCGAGCAGCGACACAGACATTTTAGGTTACAGAATCTATGAAAACGGTGTTTTAGTTGCAACAACGAAAAGTACAAATCTTGCTATTGACCATTTGACTCCCTCAACGTCATATAGTTTCACGGTGAGAGCCTACGACAACTCCTTTTTGGAATCCCCAGACAGCAATTCGGTTTCTGTTGCGACATTGAGTTCAGACAATTATGCCAAAGATTTGATAATCAGTAAATATTTGGAAGGAACGTCCAACAACAAAGCAGTCGAAATTATCAATAAAACGGGGCATGACATCAATCTGAGCAATTATCGAATGAATATTCAGTACAAAAGCAGTTCAACTTATTATTTTTCGGCTCCTTACGAACTGGAAGGAACCATTCCTGACAACACGGTTTTTGTGGTGATAAATCCGAGAGCTAATTTCAGTTGCTATTCCGTTGATAAGGCAAAATTCGTAACTGCTGCTCCACAACTGGCTTTCACGGGAACACAGTATATTGAGTTAAGTTATAAGACTCAAACCGTCGATGCCGTCGGAGTTTATGGCGCATCCAATAGTTTGGCAAATATTTCGTTGTATCGGTTGCCCTCTGTAAATCAACCGAATAGAGCTTATGACTCCTCCGAATGGGAGACTCATGAGAGCAATTACTGCCAAGATTTGGGAACTCTTGCACTGCCTGAAATCGCTCTGCCAACAGAGGAAAATGTTGTCATTTTGTATCCAAATCCTGTATCAGATTTGCTTTTTGTGAAGGGAAACATTTCAAAAACCGCTGCTGCAACTGTCTTTGACATTTTAGGCAATCTGATGAAAACAGAACTTTCGCCTTTCAAAAACAAGAATTATATCAACGTAGAAGGTTTATATTCAGGAACTTACATTTTAAAATTGGATAATCGGAGCTTTAAATTTATTAAGAAATAGATATAAGACAAAAGGAGTTTGTTTCCAAAACAAACTCCTTTTGCATACAAAGGCACACAATAAATCAGTTTTTTTTAACAAATTCCTATTCATACAATAAATATTTTTTTCGAATTTCCTTGAATTTTTCCAAATCTTTCTTCCAGCCGGTCCTGATTTCCTCTTCGGATTTTCCTGCGATAATCTGTTTGCGGAGTTCGGACGTTCCCGCCAATTTGTCAAAAAATAAATTCTCATTGAAAAAAGGCTGCTTCTTGTTGGATTTGTAGGCTTTGATTAGCCAATTCAAATTAATTTTCGACAAAAATTCTCCCTTGTGCAAATTTTCGCCGTAGCACAATTTTTCACTGTATATCGGAGTTTTAGCGCCAGAATTAGGTTTAGGCGTAAAACTGAACTGATAACCGGACAAATACGGAGAACCGTACACCTCAAAAGGCGTGTCTGTACCGCGTCCTTCGCTTACATTTGTCCCCTCAAAAAAGCAAATGCTTGGATATAAGTTAATTGCACGATTAGATTTTAAATTTGGAGAGGGAGGAACAGGCAGAGAATAACGGCTTTGATGCGTGTAATTCTTTAATTTTATGATAGTTAAATCACATTTTTTATGAGTTTTCAGCCAGCCTTCGCCGTTTGCCATTTGCGCATATTCACCGATGGTCATACCGTAAACCACCGGAACATAGCCCATTCCCACAAAAGATTGATAGGAAGATTTGAGAACGGGACCATCAATATAATGCCCGTTGGGATTGGGTCTGTCCAGTACAATAATTGAAATTCCCACTTCCGCAGCAGCTTCCATAACTAACTGTAATGTAGAGATATAAGTATAAAACCGCACGCCGACATCTTGAATGTCAAACAGCAGAACATCAAGATTTTTCAGTTGTTCAGAAGTCGGTTTTTTGTTCTTTCCATAAAGCGAAACGATTTTAACACCCGTTTTTACATCTTTTCCGCCCGTAACTTTCTCGCCTGCACCAAGATTGCCGTCAAATCCATGTTCAGGAGTGAAAATTTTTTGAACGTTGATATCTTTTTTCAATAAAAAATTGACGAGCAAAAGAGTATCAATTTTTTGATCTTGCTTAATAACGACAATTCCCGTCCGGTTGGTTATCACCCCGACTTTTTTTCCTTTCAGCAACGGCAGATATTTATCAGGCTGGTCTGCGCCGGTAATAATTCTATCATTTTGATAGTCAGAATTATTCGGTATTTTTTTTGTTTGAGACAATAAAGGATTTAAACAAAAAAAGCAGAAAAATGCCGACAAATAAGTATATTTGACAAAAATTTTTACTGAGTTGAATTTTACTTGGTTCATATCGAAAAAAATTGCGTTTGCCAAAAGTAATAAAAAAAATCTTTCACAGATAATAATTCGCATTGGGCAGACGGCTGTGGCTATCGGAATTTTGGTTTCGGTTGTTACGTTGGCTATTGGATTGGGGTCTAAAAAAGCTATCAAGCAGAAAATGAGCGACTTCAATGGTCATATCACGATTCGGAGTTACGACAGCAACAATTCTTTCAACAGTTCCAAACTGAACAAAAACAGCGTGCAGTTTGCCAAAATCAAAGCCGACGAAGATGTTGCCAACGTGCAGCAATATGCGACCCGAAGCGGAATTATCCGCACCGAGCAGAGTTTTGCAGGAGTGATTTTTAAAGGCGTTTCTGTGGATTTTGACAGCGTGCGCTTTGAGGAATTTATGGTCAAAGGCAAAATTCCTAAATATTCCAAAAACGAGGGGAGCAACGAGGTGATATTATCCGAAAAAATTGCTAAAGAGATGAAACTCAACGTGGATTCATCTTTTGTCATGTTTTTTGTACGAGACAATGAGACACCGATTTACAGACGTTTTCACGTGGCGGGACTTTTCAGAACAGACATCAAACAGATTGACGACGTTTTTCTCATCGGCGACATTCAGCATGTGCAGAAACTCAACCGCTGGAATGCAGGAGACATCGGAGGTTATGATGTGTTTATCAGAGATATAGAAGATTTGGACAAAGTTTTTCCGACGATTGAGAATTACATTGGCTACAATAATTTCGCAGAAAAAGCAACAACGACTTTCGCCCAAATTAATGATTGGATACAGATTTACGACAAAAACGTGATGCTGATTCTGACTTTGATGCTCGTGGTGGTTATCATTAATATTGTTATGGTTTTGCTGATTTTAATTATTGAACGCACAAACTCTATCGGAATGTTCAAAACAATGGGAGCGTCGAACAAACAAATTCGTAAGATATTCATTTACTATACGTTATTCATTATGCTTCCGGGAATTTTCATCGGGAATACCCTTGCTTTGGCTTTACTCTACACGCAAAAATATTTCAAGATAATTACCTTAAATCCTGACAATTACTATGTGAGTATTGTGCCTGTGTACATCAATTTGTTGTATATTTTGTTGATTTCAACGGCGTCCATTGTTATCAGCGGGTTTGCGCTATTGCTGCCGTCGTACATGATTTCAAAAATTTCTCCGATTAAGGCTATAAAATTTCAATAATATGAAAAAAATCAATCTCAACTATAAAAATCTCATTTCTGCTCTGATTTTGCAATTTTTCTTTTTTCAAATTATCGGAATGAGCAAAAGTTTCATAGCTTTGTATGCGCCTTTCACTCTGAAAATCAAGCAGTATATTAACTCGTTTTTCGGAATGTTTCCTTTTTCTGTTGGAGATGTTTTCTATTTGATTTTGAGTATTTTACTTCTGTATTTGATCATTAGAATTATCATTTTTCTTATCAAGAAAAAACGAAGCCTTGCCCGACCGTTCGTTGAAAAAATATTACTTATAATCAATATCTTATACTTTTTATTTATGTTTTCTTTCGGATTGTTATACCATTCCGTGCAGTTTTCGAATTATGCTCAAAGAGAAAAAATTTCAACCCCTGATTTTAAGGCAGTTGCAAATTATCTGCTCAAAGAATGTATCGCCCTTCGGGAGAAAGTTTCTGTGGATAAATCAGGGAATTTTGCTGTAAAACAGGAACCTATGATTCGGCGTTTGTACCAAGAGCAAAGCGTATTTTACGATGCTCCTCTGCAAAAAAACAATCTGAAAACCTCTTTGTTCAGCCCGATAATGAAAAAATTGGGCGTGCAAGGTTATTACAATCCTTTCACCAACGAAGCGCAAGTGGTCAGCGGACTTACGCCAACCGCCCTGCCGTTTACTTTAGCGCACGAAATGGGGCATCAACAAGGAGTTGCGCCTGAAAATGAAGCGAGTTTTTATTCATTTCTTATGGGAGAAACTTCACCAAATACAGATTATCAATACAGCGTAAAATATCGAGCTTTGTTTCATGTTTTGAGAAATATTTATCCAAAAGATTCCGTTTTTACTAAAAATATTTTAAATAATTTTTCTTCAGACATGAAAAAGGATTACGAGCGGGACAAAAAATATTCCGAAGAAGTCAGCGGAGCCGGTTCTCAACTGTTTTCGCTCGCAAATAATGCGTTCCTTAAAGCTAACCGCCAAGACGGCATCATCGCCTACGATTATTTGGCGGGCATGGTTGTAACTTTTTATAAAAAGAATTATCCCTCAATTTTTGAAAAGCAGTGAATTATAACTTGACATTAAACGTTTTCATCTTTAAACTCGTATCTGAGCAGTCGCATAGTATTTCTATAGGATGGAATTAATGATAAAATGATGGAAATCAGTTGTTTTACAAATCCTGAGGGGTTGAAATACTTGGATTGAAAAACCGATATGCAAGTGATTCTCTTTAACTTAGGATTCAGTTCATCAATTTCACTAATATTGCCAACTGCCCATTTATGAGACGCTCCAATTTCTTCGTTCAATTTCTTTCTGTTTTTCATGGCAGACGGACTAATCACATCAAAAATCAACTGCCCTTGATAGAAATAATCCGTCAGGCGGGTAAATAATTTTTTCACATCTTCAACGTCTAAATATTCTAAAACGCCCTCTGCGATTATCAAAGTCGGGCGGTCAAAAGGAATTTCCTGAAACCAGCGTGCATCAGTGATAGACGCTCCATACATACGGTATTCTATCGGTATTTCGACGTAAATTCTTCTTCGATAGCGAATTACATCAGGAAAATCTATATCAAGCCAAATCACGGACGACGGCGGGCTGACACGGTGAAAACGACTGTCCAAACCGCAGCCGAGATGCACTACCAGAGCGTTTTCATGATTTTCTATAAATTCTTTTGTCCACTCGTCATATTGTTTAGACTTGACAATTACAGCCAAGTCATTCTTTCCCTGAAATTTAGAAAGGTCAGCAGTTATCCTTCCGACGATTTTTGCCGCTTTTTCATCGTGCAGTATCGAATGTTCGGAATGATAATCTTTTGCTTTGGCGCACAACGTTAGAAACAGTGTCGCTTTATCTCCCGTCAAACCACCTAATTTTTTAAGTTTTTTTGAATTTTTATTTTGTTTCTTTGCCATTTTATCAAAAGCACAAATTATTTTTATAATCTTTCACGATTAAATCGTTCAATCTTTTTGCAAAATCTTTTTAGAAAAAGAAAATTTACGGTTACAAAAATAGTGATTTTTTGTAATGCAGTATTTTTTTGATGAAAATAATTTTGCCAATAAAAAATATTACGTTACTTTTACTTGTTTTAAAACATGCAAAAGTTATATACTCAAATGAAAGAATTACAGGGAATTGGCGTAGCATTGGTAACGCCGTTTAACGCAGATGGAAGTATAGATTTTCCTGCATTGGAAAAATTGGTTAATTTTAACATTCAAGGAGGAGTGGATTATTTAGTCGTGCTGGGAACTACAGGGGAAAGCGCCACTTTGAACTCCGAAGAAAAAAAACAGGTAATTAGCTGTATTACAAAGAGTAACAATAAACGTTTGCCGATGATTTTGGGTATCGGAGGAAACAACACGGCTCAGGTGATTTCTCAAATCAAAGAAGCTGATTTAGAAGACTTTATAGCGATTTTATCCGTTTCTCCCTACTACAATAAACCAACGCAGGAAGGAATTTTCCAACACTATAAAGCCGTTTCCGAAAATTCTCCCAAACCGATTATCATTTACAACGTTCCGGGACGGACAGGCTCGAATGTCGCTTCGGCAACGACTTTACGCATGGCGAGAGAATTGAAAAACGTAACGGCAATTAAGGAAGCAAGTCCCAATTTTCTGCAATCAACTGAAATTCTGAAAGAAAAACCTGATAATTTTACCGTAACTTCGGGAGACGACGAG
>JAITOO010000205.1 GCA_031289875.1 Flavobacteriaceae bacterium | reverse complement strand
CAGTCTGCGAAATTACAATTTCACAGCCGAATAAAAAAATATTATTTTTACAAAAAAATGATACCGGAAAAAGGAAGCGTTTTTGTGCTTCCTTTTTTGGTTTATTAAACTATTTCTACCGGTTTTATAAGGGGAGTGTAATTTCAACTAACAAATGCAACTTTTAGGTAGAAAAAAAAACCTCAATCAGCGGCATGCCACTGATTGAGGTTTAGGGAAAAAGTACATTTATCCAGCGAGCAAAGGTATACCATTTCTGCAATGTGCAAGCAAGGGTGTATCCAAAAAATGATTGCCGAAGGGGCGAATGTTGCGAGGACATTTGCGTTTCTATAAATATGTGAATCCTGACGGATTCATTCCATCTGTTATAGGTTATTTATTTTCTGTCACATAAAATATAACTATTCAATTATCAAATATTACAATCTACTTTAATTGGATACTCTTAATTTTTTGTTAATGAGAAACGGAGTCCAAAAAAAACGTATTTGTCTATGCGATATTTTTTATCTCAATAATTTAAAGCCGCACTTACTCTCAAAGCTATTATTGAGGTATTGATATAAAAATGGTTTTTTTAAGAGAAAGTTAATGAATAATAAAAAAAGTTAAGAATTTATTTGCATTGTTAAAAAAATGTTAGAACTTTGCATCCTAAACAAATTTTATATTGTATGAAAAAAAATTACAAATTTTTAGGCGTACTTGCTTTTATCTTGGCAGGAAGCCCTTTGGCTTTTGGTCAGATAAAAGGGACGGTACAAGAAGCAGATGGCTCGCCATCATATGATGCAAAAGTAGAAATCAAAGGAACGAACGTTTCTACCCGTACGGATGAAAACGGCAGTTTTGAACTTTCTACGGCAAAGGCGGGCGACGTGCTGGTGATTAGCGACCCATTGGGAGATGAAAAAAAGGAGGTGAAAGCTTCTAACAATTTAGTCTTCAAATTCACAAAGAAAGAACAGGTGTTGGAGGGCGTTACTATTACCGGAGCTTACGGAATAAGAATGACGCCGGAACAGTCTGTTGGATCTTTTTCCAGAGTAGATACAAAAGATTTAGAAAAACCTGATGCGCTTTCTGTAGATTTAATTTTAGCAGGACGCGCTGCAGGAGTAGATGTATCTGCCGGCTCAGGACAACCGGGCACCAGAACGGCTACTTTCATAAGAGGGCTTAACAGTATTACAGGAAGTGCACAGCCCTTATATATTGTGGACGGCATTCCTATATTGACCGGCGATGCTGCCGGTGTGGCTACAACATCAAATGCTTTGGCAATGATAGATCCGGCTATTATAGAATCTGTAGATATATTGAAAGATGCTGCGGCTACTTCTATATATGGAACGAGGGCGGCAAATGGAGTTATTGTGATAACAACAAAAAACGCCAGAAAAGGACAAAACAAGTTTCAATTTACCAGTGAAGTAGGGTTTTCAAAATCCGCGTACGAAAAATTTGATATGTTGAGCGCTTCAGAACATATAGATTTATATACCCGGGCAATTTTTAACAAGGGAGGCTATACAACTGAGGCAGAGGCGAGAGAAGCGGCAATTAAGCATTTCCGTTGGGACGGTTCTACCAATGCTGACTGGGTAAAAGCCACACGCCGAGATTTCCCTATTTCCACAAGAAATGTCATCAGTTATCAGGGAGGAACTGAAAATATACAGTTGATGAGTTCCTTAGGCTATACTGCTAACGATGGGGTGGCAAACAATGCTTATTACAATCGTTTAAGCGGAACGTTGAAAGCAAGTTGGAAAATTTCCGATAAAGCTAATATCGTTTTTTCTAATATTATTTCCCGAGCCAATCAATCGGGACCTTCTGACGGCTCTACTTTTGCGAATCCGGTATTTGCAGCAAGAATTATGTCGCCGACTCAACCGATAAAAGTGGGAGAAGAGTATAATACTAATCTGGTATTTATGAGCAGCACCTTTAATCCGGTAGCGATTCAAAATACAAACAAAACTATTTCGCAATTTTCCAAATTGATTTCGTCTTTCAATTTTACATGGGAGTTTGCTAAAAATTTCAGATTTGTTTCCAGTCCGGGTGTTGACTGGAACTTCTATGACGAATATGAGTATTGGAATCCTAATTTTGGAGACGGGTATAATGGTGAAGATGAAACACTCAATGGTATGGCTTTTAAGTATGACAGAACTCTTACTACATGGAATTGGTCTAATTTCGTCCACTATTCCAACACTCTTGCAGAAAAACATGCATTGGAAATTTCTGCCGGTATAGAAGCTACAAATTATTTAGCAAGAAGTTTTCAAGCGGAAGGGGTTGGCATCCCTTTTAACCCGAAAGACACCTATTATCAGATAGGCATTGCCTCAGAACAGCAGACCGCCGCAGGAAAAAACGCTTATGATTTGGTGGGATATGTAGGGAGATTAGCCTATACTTATGATAAATTTGTCTCTCTTGCGGGTTCATTCAGAAGAGACGGTTATTCAGGGTTTGGAGAAGACAGGAGATATGGTGATTTCTGGTCAGGCGGATTGGCTTTTAATTTAGAAAAATTAGGGCTTTTTAATTATTTTAATGAGTTGAAATTAAGAGCAAGTTATGGAGAGGTAGGAAATTCAGGAATAACTGTCGGAAGTTATTACAAAAGTCTTGGCGTATTTTCTTTGAGTCCAAACTCTCTGTATGGAGGCGCTTCAGGAGGAACCTATATTCCCGGCAATCCGGAACTGCAATGGGAAACAAGCCAAAGATACAATATTGGGCTGGATTATGCTTTTGCCAATAACCGTATTAAAGGTTCTGTGGAGGTGTATAAAAATAATAACATTGACCAATTGTTTGATATTCCGACGGCGCCTTCTACAGGAACAACTGTAGTGTTTGGAAACGGAGCGCACTCTATTTCCAAAGGGGTAGAAGCAACTTTGACTGTTGAGATTGTCAAAAAGGAAAAGTTTAATTGGACTTTGTCTGCAAATTATGCCTTTAACGAAAGTATTATTAAAAAATTAACAGGCGACACCCAGCTTTACCGCTTACCGAACAGTTATGTTGCTTATGCGCCTGATCATCATATGTCTGAATATTATATGCGCATATGGGCAGGCGTTGACCCCATCAACGGAGACCCTCTGTGGTGGACGGACGCATCAAGGACTGATGTTACTAATGACGCTACCAAAGCCCAGTTGGTTCTTGTAGGTCAAAAGAGTATGCCGTCTCATATATTGGGCGTATCCAACGTCTTCAACATAGGCGACTTTTTGGTGTCGTTCTTGTTTCAGTACAAAGGAAATTATGCAGTATATGACCCATGGGCTTTTGTATATGCCAGTGACGGAACTTATGTAAATCAGAATCAAGTGGCGTCTCAATTATATGATTCATGGACGCCTGAAAATCCATATGCAAGCAACCCTAAAGTAGTAAATGGAGGAAATAAAAATTCAACAGCCCTCTCTACGAGGGATTTATACAGAGGCGACCATATCAGGTTGAAATCTTTGGAATTAGGCTACAGACTGAAAGGGAACAAGGTAGGGATTGACGGGATAGAAAGTGTTTACTTCTATACAAAAGGCACCAATCTATGGACATGGGCGTTTGATAAGAATTTGTATTTTGACCCTGAAGCTTTTAGAACATCATACTCAGGTGATTTGCAAGGATTAGGTATTTATGACCAAACGCAGCCCATATTTAAAGAGTATTCGTTTGGTGTAATAGTGAATTTTTAAGTAATAGTTTAAACGAAAAAATTATTTTAATTATGAAATTAATAAAAATATTAACAGCAATAAGTATCGTTCTGTTTTCTTTTACAGCGTGCAGTGATAGTTTTTTGGAGGAATTTCCGGTAAATTCAACCCTAACAGAGGATGCCATTAAGAACAAAACAGACTTGGCTACAGCGGTAAACGGGGTATATGGAAGAATGATTTATTTTACAGCAAATACGGATGTATTGACTGTAAACGAACTGCTTGCAGACCATGCTTTTGTGGGAATTGACAATTCCAACCGTTTTACTTCTACAGATAATTGGAAGTTGTTTTTAACGCCTGATAACGCCTATATTAGAGACATATGGAGAGCGCCATACTTTTTTATAGATCAATGCAATACTATATTGGCAACTGAGAGTACAATTGTGTCGGACGAGGATACGGAAAATTGGTATGCCCAAACAAGAGCCATCAGAGCTTATTATTATCTGATTTTATTGTCTTATTTTTCTCCCAACTATGGAGAAGGAAATGATGAATATGGCGTTCCTATGCCTGAAACCACTGATGTGTGGGGGCAATTGCCGAGAAAAACCGTAACAGAAGGCTACAATTTTGTTTTGAACGAATTGCTGACTGCGTATAATGTTTTTGATAAGATTAATAAGCCTAATGAAACCAATAAAATCGGCAAATCTGCCGTAGAATTGCTGCTGGCTAGAACTTATCTGTTTATGAAAGACTATCCCAATGCGGAAATATACGCACAGAAAGTTTTAGACGAAGGCAATTTGTTGGAAAAAACACAGGTGGCGTCTTATTTTCCTCAAAATTTGTTGGCATACAAAGAAACTTTATTCGCCATACAAGTGACCGGCGCTCACTTTCCCGGACAGAATGACGTCCTTAGCGCAACCTGGAGTTCTTTGGGGACTTATAAGCAGAACTGGATGGTAAAAAGTTTCTATGACAGTTTTGCTGCCACCGATGTGAGAAAAGGAACTTGGTATCAGGACAATGCTTATGTTCAAGGTCTGCAAGACAACCCTAAACCTATTGATGTAAGAAAATACAACACTTATTTGAACAGCATTATGCAGTTGAGAAGAACAGAAGCAATATTTATCGAGGCAGAAGCACTGTATCATACTAATCAATCAGCAGCGGGAACCACTCTTGAAGATTGGGTGAAAACTTACAGAGATAGTAATTATAAGTTGGCTGTGTCGTCAGGGGAACCATTGTTGAACGAAATATTAAACCAAAAGGCATTCGAATTCTTTTTGGAAGGGCAAAGGTTGCTTGATTTAAAAAGAAATCATTTGCCGGTGGTTAATCCTCAAACCCAAACAAATATTTCCGGCAACGATGGCAAGTTTGTATGGCCAATTCCTCGAGGAGAGTTAAACGCCAATAAAAATATAATTCAATATCCGGAATATAAATAAAAAAAAGATATTATGAAAAGATATTCTAAAACAGTATGGTTTTTATTAAGTATCGCCTTTGTGGCATTAGCTTCATGCGATAAGACTTATGATGAAACTTTCGTAAACAGCGGCAGTCCTAATGTCGTTAAGTTTGAAAGTGCAGGCGATAATGTGTATTTGGAACCGGGGGACACCCCTGTCTATGAGTTCTATGCTTCCACATTGAGAAATGTATCAGGAGACCAGCCGGTAGAGTTAGTCTTTGATGCAGAGCAGTCAACTGCCGTATTGGGAGAAGATTTTGAAATTGTAAATAATCATGCAACAATTCCTAATGGAAAATTTAAAGCAGATGTGCCGTTTTCAATAAAACTTATTGGAGATAAAGCCATAACAGAAGGGAAAACAGTGATATTTACTATTAAATCAGAGTTGAAACCTGCGATCTTTAGTAATCCATTTACCCTTAATCTTGTGTTGTATTGCGCACCGTCAGAATATTTAGAGGGCTGGGGCGAAATAGATTCAGAATTTTTTGAAGAAACATGGGATCAGGAAGTAGTGGTAGATGAAGACGCCAAGACCATAACTCTGAAAGAACCTTATGTGGGTGGTTATGATTTGGTATTTACTTACAATGATAAATTTGTTATTTCCGGTCCGGTTCAGCCAATAGGTTATGTACACCCTTCTTATGGAATGATATCTGCCGAACCTCAGTCGGGAAGCATAGCAGATCCTTGTGGAAGAAAAATAAATTTAAAACTTAAATTTACAGTGACCGCAGGTTCTTTTGGAACTTTCGAGGAGGTTATTACAAACATAGAAAAGTAAAAAAGTAACAAAAAGGCTACAAAAAGGCTATGCTGAAGCATGGTCTTTTTGACCTTTTAAAAAGTCAATTTTATATGAAAAAAATAATATCATTTTTTTGTATTTTAGCAGTTTATACAGCCTTTTCACAAACTGCACAAGAGAGGAAGAAAATTTCCACTTCCTATAACTCAAAGAAAGTAGAACAAACCCGCCAAGATGCAGTGCAATGGGAGCGGGAGAAAAAAGACAGAGTAGCAGAGTATTTTAGTTTTCATAAAGAGGAAAGAGAATCTTTCAAAAAGGACGGTGTTTCTTACCAAGCGGTAGATATTTCGTCAAACGGACAGGTAATTTATCGCAAAACTTCCAACCAAGGAAGTTCGGCAACGATTAAGGCAAACAGCCTGAACACAGGCGGTTCGTTAGGGTTGGACATCAATGGAGAAAATATGCGGGCAGGCGTGTGGGACGAAGGAGTTGCCATGCCGAACCACGCCGATTTTCCTGATAACAAAATAAATTTATTTGACGGAACTACAACGATAAGCGAACATTCTACCCACGTTGCGGGGACTATTGTTGGCGCAGGAAATTCTCCAAAGATGGGTTCGTATCCCGCAGGTCGTTCCAAAGGATTGGCGTATAAAGCAACCATCGACGCTTCTAACTGGGATAATGATATAAGCGAGATGACACAATTTGCACAGGGCGGAGGTTTAGCTTCCAATCATTCCTACGGTCTATCTGTAGTTAATGATAATGGAACTGTTAATAATTCTTTATTGTGGCTGCTGGGAGCTTATGACAGTGACGCATTTTATATAGACAGGGTTGCCTATAATGCGCCTAAGTATCAAATATCGGTAGCTGCAGGAAATGACAGGGATATATTAGGACCGGCTTTGGGAAGCGAGTATGGAATAACCTCAGATTATGGGAATGCTAAAAATTCGCTGACAGTAGGCGCAGTCTATGAATTAACAAATTATACTCAACCGTCCAACGTGCTAATGACAAGTTTTTCATGCTATGGACCTACAGATGACGGAAGAATAAAACCCAATTTAGTGGCAAAGGGAAGAACAGTGTATTCTGCTGCCTATAATGAGACTAATCCTTCCAATACTTCATTTTATGAATCAATGTCAGGAACATCTATGGCAACGCCGGCTATTACGGCAAGCGTGATTTTGTTACAGCAATATTACAATAGTTTGAATGGCAACTATGCACGTTCGGCAACTGTAAGAGGATTGTTGCAGCATACCGCTATGGAGGCAGGAGCTAATGACGGTCCCGATTATGGCTTTGGCTGGGGATTGGTAAATTTGGAAAAATCTGCGGTAGCCATTTCCGGTTCTTCATTGAAAAAAGGGGCTGTGATTGAAGAAAATACTTTAAATGATGGTGCAACTTACACCAAACAAGTGAAAGTTGTTTCCACTTCTGAACCTTTGATTATTTCCATTTCATGGACAGACCCGCCGTACAATAACTATAACAAGGGTACGACCAATCCAACCACTAAATATTTGATTAATGATTTGGACGTACAGGTAACTGCTCCGGACGGAACTATTTACTACCCATGGAAATTAGACGGAGCAAATCCTGTCGCAGCAGCGACCAACAATTCTACCAATGATGTAGATAACTTTGAAAGAGTGGATATAAAAAATCCGGTGGTAGGTACATACACTATTACCATTAGTCATAAAGAGTCATTAAAAACATGGGTGTCCGCTAATCCGAATACAGGGTATCAGACAGGAAGTCAGGACTATACATTGATTGTTACTTCCCCTGATGCAACAATGAGCGTAGAGGATGTCAATGCCGGAGCAAAATCTTCATCAAAAATATATCCAATACCTGCAAAAAACATATTGAATGTATCGACCAAAAAATCAGGAAGTTATACTATTTACACCCTAACGGGTGGAGCAGTAAAATCAGGAAAATTGAACGGAGGAGTTACTACGTTGAATATCTCTGACTTGAAAAAAGGCGTATATATTCTCAAACTCGCCGACGAAGAAACTCACAAAATTATAGTGGAATAAGATTTTTTTGTAATAAAAAATTAATTTTAACAAGAGTTTAAAGAAAGCTGACTGAAAAAGTTGGCTTTTTCTTTTATATTTGCAATTATTTTTTGCAATGAAAAAAATATTCCACATCATCGTTTTCTTTCTGCTGTTCGGAATCTTTGCTTTCTCTCAGGAAACCAAGGAGAAAGAACTCAATTCCAATATCAAAAGCAGTTCGGACAACGATTCCCTGAAAACTTACAATCCTACCATACAATCCTACCGCTATTGGACGGAAGACCAGCCCAAAGCGAGTTTCGACACCGTTTTGACCCTTGACAAATATTACAAAAACCGCATGTACAACCATAAAGATTATTTCGGAACGATGCCTTTTTCCAATATCGGGCAGGTTTTCAATCCGTTGCTTTACACGGCTGACCTCGCTTCTCCAATAGATTTAATCCCCTTCGGAAAAAAATATTATCTTCTCGGAATCAATGATATACGTTATTTTGATGTCCAAACTCCGATGACAGAATTTTTATACAACAACGGCTACAAAGAAGGACATTCGCTTTCGAGTTTGTTCACGCACAACCCTAATTCACAAATCAACTATTCCATTCAGTATAATGGACTTAGGTCGCAGGGAAAGTATCAAAATCAGTTGGCGGCAATCAATACGCTTTTATTTACGGGAAATTATCACACTAAAAATCAGCGATATAAGTTGTGGACACATTTCATGATTTTCAATGCAAACAATCAAGAAAACGGCGGGATTTTGAATTTGGAAGATTTTGAAAGCAATACTTCCGATTTTAACAGAAACCGCAACAGAATTGCCGTAAACCTTACCAATGCCGATTCCAAATACCAAAAAAGACGGTTTTATTTAGCTCAACAATACGGAATTTTCCGAACATCAGACAGCCTGAAACGGGAATATCCACTCTCGTTGAAAAATGTATTTTACTATGAAACAGCACATTATAAATACGAAGATGCCGCCAATTCCTTTATTCCGTCCATGGTTTTCGACAGCATCGGAAATGTGAGGAATAACACCAAGAGTTTGAGTAAATTAACCGATGCGGCAACGCTCGCTTTCCGTTGGGGAAACAAGTTGGACATTGAGGCAGGAGTAAAATATGAAAATTTGGATTTATATGCCGACAGACAGATTGATCCGACGATTGATTTCCCTGAAAACGTGAAAGATAACCGTTTCGGTTTCACAGGAAACTTGACTTTCAACTGGAAAGAAGGAATCGTCCTCAAAACGCAGGCAGAAGCCATGACAGGCAAAACCTTTAAAAATTCCTTTTTCATTGATAACTATTTGACTGTCCAGCCGATACAGAATTATTATTTGGAAGCTCATTTAGGCGTCAAATCGCAGATGCCTGCCCTAAATCTGCTCTACAACCAGAGTTTTTATACAGATTATAATTATTATAATTTTGACAGTTTCAGCAATGAAAAAACCATTGCAGCAGGGGCAGCGTTGAGATTAAAACCCTTTAACACAAGGCTTTCCGCTCAGGTTTTCAACATCGGCAATTACACTTATTTAGATTCTCTGGCTCGTCCGAAGCAGTCAAGTTCCGATGTCCGAATTATACAGGTTGGACTGCAAAACTCATTCACTTACAGCAAGTTCCATTTAGAAACAAACTTTGTTTGTCAGAAAGTAGCCGAGGGTGCAGAGGTGCTTCCTCTTCCCGATTTCATAGGGCGGGCAACTTTGTATTATCAGAATAAAATATTCAAAAAAAATGCAGAAGTTCAAGCAGGATTGAATATTTATTACTTCTCTGATTTCAAATCGCGAGAATTTTTCCCTGTTGTGAATGAATTTAAACTCCAATCCAATGGCGAAAATTTCAAAATGGGCAACTTCCCGATGATAGATGTCTTTATTCACTTCAAAGTCAAGCGAATGCTGATAATTTTCGAAGGGCAACACGTAAACGCAAGCCTTACAGGTTACAATTTTTACAGTGCGCCGAGAGTTCCCTATACGGATTTCCGCCTGAATGTCGGGATTTTGTGGTATATTTTCACTTAAAACGCAGAATAATGAAAGCTATGATTTTTGCCGCAGGATTGGGAACTCGCCTGAAACCTTTTACAGAAACGCACCCGAAAGCGCTGGCGCAGGTAAACGGAAAAACTTTGTTGGAACGAAATATTTTGTATCTAAAATCTTTTGGCTTTGAGGAAATGGTGATTAATATTCATCACTTTGGCGGTCAAATCCTTGATTTTTTAGCAAAAAACAACAATTTCGGCTGCAAGATTTCCATTTCCGATGAGAGCAAAGAAGTTTTGGAAACGGGCGGAGGTTTGCTTAAAGCGCAAAATTTATTGGGAAACGAGCCTTTTTTGGTGATAAACGTTGATGTTTTAACCCATTTGGATTTGCGTTTGTTCATTCGTTTTCATCTGAAAAACAATCCGTTAGTGAGTTTGGCTGTTTCTGACCGACAATCTTCCCGAAAATTGTTTTTTAACAAAGAAAAACAGTTGGTCGGTTGGAAAAATTTCAATACCGAAGAAACTATTTTCATGGATTCATATTCTGAAAATCAAGCGGTTCCCTTAGCTTTCAGCGGGATACACATCGTGAATCCTGAAATTTTTGAAAAAATTTCTTTTCAGGGAAAATTTTCCATCATGAAAGTTTACATGGAACTGATGAAAACCGAAAAAATCTTAGGCTTTGAGCATAAAGCTCATTTAGTGGACGTTGGCAAGCCCGAAGCAATTTTGGAAGCAAAAAAATACTTTGTGTAAAAATTGAATATTGAAAATAAAAGAGTACTTTTGTCATATTCTCTTTTTTGTATTATGAACGAAGAACTTTTACAACGAGATTTAATCAACAATCCTGAAAAAATAGG
>JAITOO010000167.1 GCA_031289875.1 Flavobacteriaceae bacterium | reverse complement strand
TCGTAATCGTATTTATGGAGTTGAACGATAAACGGCGCCGAGAACAAATCACGCTGTTTGTCCAATCGCATTTCCGTCACTTTTACCGCCTGAACGGATTGGTCAATGCCTATCCAATTTCGGTTTAACTTATCGGCTACAGCAATGGTTGTTCCGCCGCCAACAAAGGGGTCTAAAACGGTGTCGCCTTCGTTGCTCGCCATTTCAATAATGCGTTGCAATAAGGCTTCAGGCTTTTGGGTGGGATAACCGATTCTTTCTTTGGATTGAGATTGTAAAGCAGATATATCATCCCACATATTTTGTACAGGAACACCTTTGCCGTCTTCCAAATATTGTTTTTTTCTTGGTACATTACCCTGTTTTAATTGAACTATTAAACCTTGTTTTACCAATTCATCCATTTTTTCTTTTGAATAACGCCAATATCTCGTAACGCCCATTAATTCATATTGAGGATTTCCCTTTGAAGCACCTCCCGGACCATCTATTGCAACTAACTGATACCTTCTTCCATCAGGTTCTGTATATTTATAAAATTGTTCTAAATATTTTTCTTCGTATTCTTTAAAAGGTTGAATGAATGTAGATTGATTTGACTTTGAATAATAATAAATTGTATCAGTATTATAGTCCAATGATTTTTTCCCTTGTCCAAAATTACCTTTTACAGTTTCTGCTCTTTTCCAAATAATTTCGTTTCGTAAATTATTAATTCCAAAAATCTTATCCAAAATTTCCACTCGAATATAAGCGTCGGCGTGCCAATCGCAATGCAAAAAGATACTGCCAGTGGGTTTTAATACGCGGTGCATTTCGGCAACGCGCTCTTTGAGCCATGCGATATAATGTTCCATGCCACCGCTCCAACGGTCTTGAAATGAGCGTACTTCGCCCTCGTCTCCCCATATCACTTCGTAATTGCGGTTAGAGAAGAAAGGCGGGTCGAGGTAGATTAAATCTATCGTTTCGCTCTCCATCGCTTTGAGGATTTCGAGGTTGTCGCCGAGAATGAGTTTGTTTATTGCCATGATTTATTCGAATGCAACACAAAGATACTGTTTTTTTGGCAAGGCACGCCTTGCCCCTACGGTAATTTACATTTTCAGAAAAAAATGGCGACGTAATTGGTAATTATTTATGGGAATCAATGTACTTTAAGGCTGGTTACATACGAACAAAAGCAGAGTATCAAAATTCGCTCTTCCCCGAAATGAAAAGGGCTTACTTTTGAAAATAGTAATTATTACGTCTGATTATCAGACAGTAAGAATCAAATTATAGTGATTTTCCGCCTTTAGCGGACAACAAAGATTCTTTACCCTTTAGTTTTTGAATTTTGCCGGATTATACTGCTCAGCCCAAGCGATGTCTTCCCGCAAAATATTCGCCGCTTCCATCGGAAAGTAAGGATTGCGCAGCAGTTCCCTGCCGACCAGAACAAAGTCTGCTTCGTTGTTTTGCAAAATTTCTTCCGCCTGCACCGCATTGGTAATCAACCCGACAGCCCCCGTGATGATGCCTGTTTCCTGCTTTATTTTCTTCGCAAAAGGCACTTGATAATTCGGCGCAATCGGAATTTTAACCTCCGGAATCAGTCCGCCTGTGGAAACATCTGCAACTTCAACGTTCAGATTTTTAAGCCGCTGCATCAGTTCAACGGATTGTTCCAAATCCCATCCGCCCGTTTCCGCCCAGTCGGTGGCAGAAATCCGTACCCAAAGCGAAACGCGGTCTGTTATCACGCGGTTGATAGCCTCTACAATTTCAATTAAAAATCGGATTCTGTTTTCAAAACTTCCGCCGTATTCATCGGTTCGCCTGTTAGTGAGCGGAGACAAAAATTCGTGAATCAGGTAACCATGAGCCGCATGAATTTCTAAAACGTCGTAATTGGATTTAATTGAACGTATTGCGGCGTCTCTAAACTCATCGACAATGATTTTAATTTCGTCTCGGCTCAGTTCTTTCGGAATTTGATAAGTCTCGTCAAACCTCAGTGCGGAAGGCGCAACCGAGCCTTTTACCGTTGCTTTTCGCCCTGCGTGCGCCAGTTGAATCCCGAACAAGGCGCCATGTTTGTGCGCAAAATCCGTGATTTGAGCGAGTTTTAATATCTGTTCATCATGCCAAATCCCTAAGTCTCTATCGGTTATGCGTCCGTTCAGCGCAACTGCCGTTGCTTCCTGAATGAGAAGCGCCGTCTGCCCAATTGAGCGGCTTCCGTAATGAACAAAATGCCAATCGTTTGCAAAACCTTCATGTGCAGAGTATTGGCATATCGGAGGCATGACGATTCTGTTTTTCAGCGTGAGATTTTTTAATTTAAGTTTTTGAAATAATCTTGACATAATTTTCAGGTTTTTAAAATTCTTTAAACAGAATTGAAATAAGAATCAAAGTTAGAGAAATATTTTCAATTTTTGGAGAACATTATTTGCAGAAAAGAAAAATTTTCCAAAAATCAAAAAATACTAATTTTGTTGAAGATTAAAATGCACCTGCAAGACAGCTGACCTGCTCCGAAAATTAAATATCAACCTACTTTACATGAAAAAGTAGAAAAAGTTAGAGGTTAATTGTGTACTTTTGTATGACAAGTTTTTATCCAAATGATTTTTTTATTCAAAAATTAATTGTAATTTAGCACTCACAATTATATAAGATAAACAGCATTATTTAATTAAATAAAATCATGACTAAGATAGTAACATTCAATTCGCTGCGCAGACTCAAAGACAGCCTGCCCCACGGAGCTATCCAAGAAATTGCAGATAAAGTAGGGCTTGATGAAGAAACGGTACGTAACTATTTTGGCGGTCAGCATTTTAACGCCGGCAAAACCGTAGGTTTTCATATTGAAGCAGGTCCTGACGGCGGTTTGGTCACGTTGGACGACTCTACCATTTACGATTTGGCGGAAGAAATTGCCCGTAAAAATCAATAAGTGTTTGTGAAATAAACGTTTTTCCGAAATCGAAAAACGGTTTAGTAATTTATGTTTAATAACTACGGTAAAAGTTGTACGCAGTTTATGTTTTACTGTATGATGGATTCGTGATATTTTTCAAAAATAATCTTAAACCACTCGGTAAATTGCTCGGGGTGAGCGTGAAGTTCTTTCATCAAATCTTGTAGAGAAATCCATTTAACGGTATCGACTTCGTTGGGATTGATACAGAAATCTTTTTCGTAAATTCCTGTGAAAACGCGGTCAAATTCGTGTTCTGTCAAGCCGTCGCCGACGCCGGTCTTGTAAATAAAATGGAACTTTTCTGCCAGTGTGCAGTCAAAACCCAATTCTTCCTGTAAACGGCGATGAGCCGCTTCCAAATAAGTTTCGCCGTCGCGAGGATGGCTGCAACAAGTGTTTGTCCATTTGAGCGGAGAATGATATTTGACCTTCGCCCTTCTTTGCAGTAAAAATTCTCCTTTCCTGTTGAAAATGAATATGGAAAATGCTCGATGAAGCACTGCTTTTATGTGCGCTTCCTGTTTTTCCATCAATCCTAATTGTTCGTCTTTTTTGTTTACTATAACCACATATTCTTTCATTCTTTCCTGTTTTCCAGCCTCTTATCTATACCTGAAACCGTCAGGATTGATAAAATTTTCCAAATTGTAGCCCAAACCGATAACGAAACCGTCTTTGCCCGTTTTGTAAATGTCGGATAGTCCGAAATTATATCCAAAAGAAAAATTCAAGCGGTTGAGGTCTGCTTGAATAAAGGGAGTGAAAGACAATCCTTCATTTTTTTCCGAGCTTAAACCGTCGCGGTAGCTCACTCCAACGGCAAAAGAATTAAAATCGTTTTTGAATTTAGCTTTTAGATTCAGGTCGAGCATTCGCTGAGAATCGCTGTTGAGGCTCATTAGCAGGGACGGTTCTAAAACAAATCCATCGGTAACATCCCAATCGTAGCCGAAATTGAGGTAATACCAAGCGGGAGAAGGTTCTATGGTGTTCACAACAGGTTTGTTCTGTCCCAAAGGAATATCCAGTACGGAAACTCCGCCAAAGAAACCGTTGTAAGCGAAAGACAAGCCCAAATTTAAATAGGATAGAAAAATGGTTTTGTCGCCGGTCAGAAGCGGGTCGTTGGACATTTCAGGGGTGAGTTTGGCATAATCTAAACTTTGTCCAAAGAAACTCAAAGATGCGCCGAAAGAAAATTGGTTTCGGGTGCGGTCTTCGTCGTCATCGGTGAAAGGAATGTGATAGGCGGAGGAAAGGTTGATGCCGTTCATGGAAACAGGTCCGTTTTCGTCTCTGAAAAAATATGCACCCACGCCGAGCCTGTCCACCAGATTGAAATGCGTACTGATAGTCTGGGTGTTAGGACTTTCATCAAAATCACTCCATTGTTTATGATAAGTAGCTTTCAGCACAATGTCATCAGTGTAGCCTGTGTATGAAGGGTTTATCAAAATTTTGTCGGAAAGCAAATACTGCTGGTCAAAAGGAATGCTCTGCTGTGCCGAAATTTTGCCGAAAATGGCGGTCAGTAAACATAGAAAGCCTATCGTTTTGAGTTTCATCTTTAGTTGTTTTTATTATAAACTGCGAACAAGCAAATTTATTATATTTAATTTGTTTGATAAAATTTATTCTTAAGCTAATGAGATGGGTATATTTACATAAAAGTACAGGCGATAACTTGCTGATAATCAAGCATAAAAGACTTTAATTTCTATGGATAATTATCAATCCCTAAATATTTACATAAATAAAATTTGTAATTAATTGATATTTAATATTTCACAAATATATTTATGTGTCCTCCTTTTATAAATCACATAAAACGCACTAAAAATATGAGGATAAGATTCATTTTGCAATTAAATATCAAGGAATTATACTTTGAATATTGTAATTATTGAAAAATATTTAATACGTTTATTGTAGATTAGAAATATTTAGTCCCTCCCATTCACCGAAAAAAAAGCCCGCTTCATCGAAAAGTCGATCAATCTTGAAAAAAGCAGGACAGAAAACTTTATTTTTATCATATGTTAGCTAAAGCATACGGTTAATAAAGTGTCGTCCCTGATGGACTTGCAACCCGCAAAGAATGAGCCTTTATCTTGTTGGGAATTAGGAATAAAAGAGTAATTTTGTAAAACAAACACATTATGAACGATAAAAGAACCGGAAATGAAAGAAAACGTATAGCAGATTTAAAGAAATGCTTTTTAACGTTAGAAGAGATAGTTCCTACCATTGATAAAATTGGTTCCGGATTTGATGATACTGAAAATACAGCGCTTGCTTTATTATTATATTTTAAAAATCGAAAAGTTTTAGACAAGTTAGCAAATGTTAGAAAAATCATAAGTCTTGAATTACAATCCGAACTGACCAAAAATGAGTTTGACGAATTTATAGAACAAGATATTGATTATTGGAAACCACCGTATGGTAAAAATAAAAGTGAATTACTGAAAATATTAAAGGACTAACTCAAAAATAAAAGGACGTATCTTGATGAAAATTAAAAAAAATAATTACCTTTGCAAAAATTTTTAAAAGATTTTTTATATGGGACTTTTTAGTAAAAGCAAAAAAGAGGAATATTACCTCAAAAATCCGAAAGGAAGTATTTTAAACAAA
>JAITOO010000101.1 GCA_031289875.1 Flavobacteriaceae bacterium | reverse complement strand
CCGACAATAAAAGCAAGGAGCCTCGCAAACCTACGGTTTGCGAGGCTCCTTGCTTTGCGCCGTCATTGCGGACTTGACCCGCAATCTCTCCGTGTTTTCAGGAGATTCCGCATCATGTGCGGAATGACGGGAAAAACAAGGGCAAGCCCCCTTGTTGATCGAATGTTGAGGGGCATTTGTATGGCTATAAACATTTGAGACCTAACGGATTCATTCCATATTTTATAGGTTATTTATTTATTTTTTGTTGCCAAAAAATAATCGGACAAATAATATATCAACAAATTTGCCACATGACAAAAAACTTATTTTTTGTCATGTGGCAAACATAGCATTCACATGTTGAATTTATATTTACAGTAACTGATTTTTTGTTAATTTTTTTTGTTCAAAGTTTCTATTCGTTTTTTTAAATCAGGGTGGCTGGAAAAGAGTTTTTGGAATTTGCTGTTTTCGGTGCTTCCTGCTTCCTGCTGTAATTTAAGCAGTACGCCAAGCGAAGAAGCCATGTTTGAGGCATCTTTTCCGGATTTTTTCAAAAATTCGTAGCCATAAGCGTCAGCTGCACTTTCCTGTTTTTGTGAAAACTGTGAATTTCCTAACTGTTCAGCCAAATCGCCCAACTGAGAATCGCTCAATGTGCTCACCGTGCTGCCACCCACTGCGCCTGCGGCATCTTTCAGGGCAGACATCCGCAAGGCGGCTACGAAAGCGTCTTTGGAATCTTTGTTTGCAACATGTCCTATTTCATGTCCTATTACAGCTAAAATCTGGTCGTCAGTCATTAATTCCATCAAGCCTGCCAATACGCGGACATCGCCGTTTGCACAAGCGAATGCGTTCACATCTACAACATAATACGCTTTAATTTTCAGGTTTAAACTTTTCACCAAATCGGCAGGAATTTGAGAAACAATTTTTCCCAGACGAACAGCAACTGCTTTCTTGCCTTTGTCTTTGTCGGTCGTTTGGCAAAGTTCGTTGTGCTCATCCATCCATTTCATATACTCGTTGGTATATTCGATAATTTCGGCATCTGAAACCGTGAGAGACTTAACGCCTTTTGAAGCAGCGCTTGTAACCTTGTCCAATTTGATTTTTCCAATTTGGGCGTTTGTGCCATAGCTGCACAAGCCCGCTAAAGTGATTGTTAATAAAATCTTTTTCATAAATCTATTTTGCAGCAAAAATAAAAAAAATTTCATAAAAACCACTATATCTCCAGCAAAAAATTTTGACATGTTTATTTATGCCTTGTGCAAAGTGCAAAACCATCAGTTACGAAAATCTGTCCACCGCTTTTGAAACAAAAGCGATATGTAATCGAATTTGAAGCAGCGAGTGTCGGGCGAATTTAAACTCTAAAGGGGCATTTTCTCAGGTATAAAAGAAAAAAATCTGTCCGTACAAAAAAATAAGGTTTTTGATTTTTTCTCATCTTAAAAAAAAGTACAGAAATAATCTTATTATACTGTTGATTTTTAATAGAATAATTTTTTTCTCTTAAAAAAATTATGATTTTTTTCATATTACAAATAATTTATTATATTGCACCGCATTAATTTTAAAAAAGTCATTCATTCTTTTAAAACGATATTCATACTAAACAACAAATTATATATGAGCCTTAACAGAATAAAATTCAGAAAATTACAGAACAAAGTAGCTTCCGTCGAAGAAGCCGTGATGCTCATCAAAAACAACATGACCGTAGGTTCAAGCGGATTTACCCGCGCAGGAGACAGCAAAGCTGTTCTTCCCGCCATTGCCAAACGCGCCGCCAATGAAGAGTTGAAAATCAACCTTATCACAGGCGCATCTTTGGGACAGGACACCGACGGACACCTTGCGGAAAATCATGCGCTGCTTAAACGGCTTCCCTTTCAAGTAGATCCCGTGATGAGAAAAGCCATCAACAAAGGCGAATTTTACTTTATCGACCAACATTTGAGCGAAACTGCCGAACTTTTGCAAAACGGACATCTGCCCCGCATTGACGTTGCCGTTATCGAAGCCGCTTTCATTACCGAAGACGGAGGCATCGTTCCGACCACTTCCGTAGGAAATTCCTGTACTTTTGCCGAGCAGGCGGAAACCGTAATTGTGGAAATAAACACTTCTGTTGGCGAAGATGTGTACGGCATTCACGACATCTGTTTGAGCGGAAAATATCCCAACAAAAGACCGTTTCTCGTCAATAAAGTGGACGACAGAATCGGGCAGCAGGCGATTTACATTCCGACGGAAAAAATCAAAGCCATCGTTTTCACGGACATACCTGACAGTCCCGCAGCCATCGCCCCGCCGGACGAAAAAACCACCGCCATTTCCGAACATATTTTGAACTTTTTGAAAAAAGAAGTCGCAGCAGGTCATCTGCCAAAAAATCTGCTTCCGTTGCAGGCAGGAATCGGGAAAGTGGCAAACGCCGTTTTGACGGGCTTCATTAACAGCGATTTTGAAAACCTTGTGATGTACTCAGAAGTCTTGCAAGACAGTACTTTCGACCTCATTGACAGCGGCAAGATGACTTTTGCTTCTGCTTCGTCCATCACCGTTTCCGAAGAATGTTTCAACCGCGTGTTCAGCAACATTTCCAAATATAAGGACAAGATTGTGCTGCGTCCGCAGAACATCAGCAATGCCGCAGAAATTATCCGCCGATTGGGAATCATCGGTCTCAATACGGCGATTGAGTTTGATATTTACGGCAACGTCAATTCCACGCACACCGGAGGCATCAACATGATGAACGGAATCGGCGGCTCGGGCGATTTTGCCCGCAATGCGTATTTGAGTATTTTTGTGGCACAGGCAGCTTCTAAAAACAACACCATTTCGCACGTTGTTCCGATGGTTTCTCATCATGACCACACGGAACACGATGTGGATATTATCGTAACCGACCAAGGGCTGGCAGATTTGCGGGGACTCGCTCCGAGAGAACGCGCACAGGTTATCATCGACAAGTGCGTTCACCCTGATTACAAGGCGCAAATGCAAGATTATTTCGACCGTGCCAAAGAACGTGGCGGACACACGCCTCACCTCATAGAGGAAGCCCTTTCATGGCACACCCGCCTTGCACAGACAGGCAGCATGAAAAAACAACAGTAAAATAACTTGAATATTGATTCTCAAAAAAGCCTGAACAGTTTTTCAACTGTTCAGGCTTTTATTGTTTGTGGTTTCATTTGGACAACATTGAGTAACATTCAAGACGCTTTAAATTAATATTTTAAATTTTCGTATTTTTTGCTTTGTTTCAAAAATATTCCCGAAAATGAGATTACAATTACGTTTCTTTTTTTCTGAAAAATTTAATGCCTCAACCTGTGGTGAATTTGTAATGTTACACCTACTAATTT
>JAITOO010000201.1 GCA_031289875.1 Flavobacteriaceae bacterium | reverse complement strand
ATTGAGTCAAAAAATCAATAAAATCAATGGAATTGTCAAAATCCTTGCGTCCGAACCGTATTAAGTTCAGCAGAACATTTCTTTCTCCGGCGAGACCTAAAATTTGTTCTAATTTTTCTGTTTTTGCTCCTTCCATATACAAAGTATCCGAAACAAATGTATGAAAAAAGTATGAATTTGGAGTATTTTTTGATAATGGATTAAGTTATTAATTCATCAGTAGGATTTTCCGTTCTGCTTAAGAGACGATATGTGGTTTCTTCTTTCCGCTGTAAATAAGGCTCAAAGCAATGTAACCCACTATTGCAGAGCATAATGAAGAAATCAAAATCATAAATTTAGCATTGTTGATGTAATCTTGATGGCGTGCAGGGTCAAAAGCGAGCAATGCGATGAAAATCGACATGGTAAAACCAATTCCGCCGAGACAGCCCACGCCTGCCATTTGTTTCCAGTCCACGCGAGCAGGAAGTTTGCAAAGTTTGAAAAAGCAGGCTACAAACGAAAATAACACAATGCCCACCGGTTTTCCGAGCAGCAAGCCGAAAAAGATTCCCAAACTGTAATGCTGTGTGAAAACTTCGCTGAAATTGGAATTAATGACAATTGCGGTATTTGCCAAAGCAAAAATCGGAAGAATCAAAAAGTTCACGGGACGATGCAGGGCATGTTGCAATTTGTACGAAATCGTGTCTTGACTTCCGTCTCCGAAAGGAATGGCAAAAGCGAGCAAAACGCCTGAAATGGTGGCGTGTACGCCTGAATTGAGCATGAAATACCACATCGCCGCACCACCTATCAAGTACGGAATCAATATTTTGACTTTCATTCTGTTCATAATCAGCAGGACGAGCCAGATACTCAAAGCGATGAGGAGATTTCCCAACGCCAAATCCTGCGTATAGAAAACGGCGATAACCAAAATTGCGCCCAAGTCGTCAATAACTGCGAGAGCGGTCAGGAAAATGCGCAGAGCTATCGGCACGCGGCTTCCCAGCAGAGATAAAATTCCCAGCGCAAATGCGATGTCGGTCGCCATCGGAATCCCCGCTCCCGATTGGGTTTCTGTGCCGTAATTGAACAGCATATAAATAGCTGCGGGAACAACCATTCCTCCCAGCGCACCGCCCAGCGGCAGGAGCGCTTTTTTGCGGTTGGAGAGTTCGCCTTTGTAAATTTCCCGTTCGAGTTCCAGCCCGACCATGAGGAAGAAAATCGTCATCAGAGCGTCGTTGATGAAAGTTACCAAAGGTAACGGTTCGCCGTGATGGCTGAAAAAATTGAAATTTCCAAATTCCAATTTGACTGCATCTTGCCAGAAATCGAGATACTGAATTTGAAATGAAGAATTTGCCAAAATAAGAGAAATTATTGTGCAAAAAATCAAAATAATTCCTGAAGTTTTCTCATTATTTAAAAAATCTTGATATAGTTTTGTGATATTTGCCATTTTTTGGTTAGAGTTAAAACTTGTCTTTGTTTTGCAAATATTGCAAAAATTGTCCAAATATCGGTAAAAATCATGATATTCGTCTAATAATTCTAATATGTTTATGTAATTTATTGTAATTTTGAACGCTTGAAATAACCAAAAACAACTGATTTTATGACATCTAAACAGATAGTAACTTTCTTTGCTTTTACAAAACTTGCTTTTTTCTATATAATTATTGGTCTGATTACCAGAATAGTACTTATTTCTCTTCCTATTACGGACAATAGTTTTCCGATAGAAGACTATTTTAAAATTTTTTTCATCGGCATCGTGAACGACTTTTGTATTGCACTGATTGCCTTTGTGTTTTTTGAAATTCATCTTTTGTTTCTATCCGATTCCAAATACCGAAATCCTTGGGGATACCTCATTTTCACGGCGCTGCTGGGCATTTTGGCTTACCTTTTCTTTTTCAAAACCATTTTTGACGAATATGGAAGCGCTGCGCCGCTTGTTGCAAAGATTTTCATCGGGTTAAAAACTTTTCTTTTCGGGTTGTTTCTTTTCTTCCCGTCCCTGCGCAAAGGTTTGCGGTACGGCATTTACTCCGCTATTTTTTTTCTTTACATTTTTCTGATTCTTTTTAACGCCTTTGCGGAATTTTTCTTCTGGAACGAATTTGGGCTGCGTTATAATTTTATCGCTGTTGATTATCTCATTTATACTCATGAAGTTATCGGGAATATTTTTGAATCTTACCCGATGATTCCGATGCTGTCGGTTTTGTTCCTCATCTCTTTGCTCATCACGATTCTTTTCGTTAAAAAACATTTGAAATATTTTGAAAATTTTATGAGTTTCAAGGCAAAACTCTTTCAGATAGTCATTTACGCTGCAATTTTTACAGGCGCAATATTTTTGTTGCCATTTACTGGAAAACAGGAAACTTCAAACAACGTTTTCGTCAATGAATTGCAAGCCAATGGGTTATATAAATTTTACAAGGCTTTTAATAATCAAAGTTTGGATTATGAAACTTTTTACAACAAACTTCCTGAAAAACAAGCCTTTGACCTCACAAACAAACTGTACCGCAACTCTTTTTCAGGATTACAAAACACCAAAATCATTCAGGATTCTCTGCCCGAAATCAAGAAAAATGTCGTTTTAGTTACGATTGAAAGCTTGAGCGGCAGTTATTTACAGCATTTCGGCAGCGATAAAAATCTCACTCCCAATTTGGACAAATTAGCCGATGAGGGAATGTTTTTTACCCAATTGTTCGCCACAGGAAATCGCACGGTCAGAGGGTTGGAAGCTCTGACGCTTTGCCTGCCTCCGTCTGCGGGCGAAAGCATCGTCAAGAGAGAAAACAATGGCGGTCTTTTTTCCACAGGTTTCGTACTGAGGAGCAAAGGCTATGCAACGCAGTTCCTGTACGGCGGTTTCGGATATTTCGACAATATGAGGGATTTTTATCAAAATAATGGTTATCAAGTAATTGATAGAAGTTCTTTTTCGAAAAATGAGATTGCTTTTGCCAACATTTGGGGTGTTTGCGACGAAGACATGTTCAACAAAGCGCTGAAAATTTTCGACTTGAATGCCGCAACAGGAAAACCTTTTTTTGCGCAGATTATGACCGTGAGCAATCACAGACCTTTTACCTATCCCGACGGACGGATTGACATTCCGAGCGACGCCAAATCCCGAGAGGGCGGCGTGAAATACACAGATTATGCGATTGGAAAGTTCGTCGAAAACGCCAAAAAACATTCGTGGTTTTCGAATACCGTTTTTGTCTTTGTTGCAGACCATTGCGCTTCCAGTCAGGGAAAAGTAAGCCTTCCGATGGACAAATATCACATTCCTGCGGTGATTTATGCGCCAAATTTCATTCAGCCTCAGAAAGTTACAAAAGTTGTCTCACAGATAGACCTCATGCCTACGCTGTTTGGGCTGCTGCATTTTTCCTACACTTCGCATTTTTATGGGCAAGATGTCTTAAAACCCGATTATCAACTGCGTGCCTTTGCCTCTACTTATCAGGATTTGGGTTATTTGAAAGGCAATATTTTGACGGTTTTATCACCCAACCGCAAAGTAAATCAATACGTCATTCCCTTTGATTCAAATTACGAATACCCCATGACGAAAATCGAAAATATCAATCAAACACTGGCAGAAGAAGCGGTTGCCAATTATCAGACCTCTTCGTATTTGATTAAAAACAACAAACTGAAAATGCAACCTTAAATTTTTTGTTAAAACGAATAATAAACCTGCAATAGTTGTCGTTATTTTTGTAGTAAATAATTTTAAAAAGATAATTTATGCAGAATAGTTTTATTTTTTCAACACCAAAAACTCGGTCATTTGAAACAACGCTTAAATTTTTGCTGGATTTTTCAAAAGGCATCCAATGGGTGAAACTAAAAAATTTCAGAGTATTTGTAGTGTACAACAATTGATTAGTAAGGCGAAGTTATTCGCCTTTTTTGTTTTTCCGTCGGAAATTCCAATTCCTACCGGAGTTCAAAAATACTTGTCAAGTATTTTCATGAGATATTCAGCATTTCAATATCTTCGGTGGAATCTTTGTAGCCCAAGAAGTATAAAATTCCGTCCAAACCTACGGTAGAAAGCGCATGGCGGGCGTTTGCCTTGACTTTGGGTTTGGCGTGAAAGGCGATTCCCAAACCTGCAATAGAAAGCATCGGAAGGTCGTTTGCTCCGTCTCCGACCGCCACGGTCTGCTGAATGTCAATATTTTCATTAACCGCAAGATTTTCAAGATATTCTGCTTTTTTCTTTCCGTCCACGATTTCGCCGATGTAATTTCCTGTCAGTTTTCCGTCGATAATTTCCAATTTATTGGCAAAAACATAGTCAAAACCGAATTTTTTCTGCAAATATTTGCCAAAATAAGTAAATCCTCCCGAAATAATTGCTGTTTTGTAACCGCTTTTTTTAAGAATATTCATCAAACGTTCCAAACCTTCGGTAATGGGCAAATTTTCTGCAACTTCCTGTAAAACAGACTCATCTAAGCCTTTAAGCAGTTTAATTCTTCTTTTAAAACTTTCTGAAAAATCAATTTCACCGTTCATGGCAGCTTCTGTAACCGCACGTACTTCCGCTCCCACACCTGCCTTTTCGGCAAGTTCGTCAATGACTTCCGTCTGAATCAGCGTAGAGTCCATATCAAAACAAATCAAGCGGCGCATTCTGCGGTAGCGGTTTTCTTCCTGCAAGGCAATGTCGATATTTATCTCGGAGGAAATATCTAAAAATATTTTCTGTATCTGATTGATGTTGTGAATGTTGCCCCGAACAGTAAATTCAAAACAAGTATGGTTGATTTTTCGGTCAAGCGGGATTCTCTGTGTCAGCCGGATGATTCTTTCGATATTCAAGCCAAATTCGAGCAGTACTGCCGTTACATGCGAAATCTGCACAGCTTGCAGTTCCCGACCCAAAATGTGAATGATGTAGCGATGTTTTCCCTGCACTTTAACCCAGTCGGAATATTGTTCGGCGGTCAAAGCAGAAAATCTGACACTGATATTCAATTCATTGGCTTTAAACAGCATTTCTTTCAGAATATTGCCCGAATCGCCGTTTTTAGACATGAAAATAATTGCCAGCGAAAGCGAATGATGGATATTCGCCTGTCCGATGTCGAGAATTTTTGCGTTGTGCCTGCCCAAAATTCCTGCCATGGCAGTCGTAATCCCGCTTTTATCCGCGCCTGTAATGCTCACTAAGATAATTTCTGAATCTCGCATAGAACGTTTTATTTTTGCAACAAATTTACGTGTTTTCTGCAATTATTTCAACATGTCCCAAATTTTTATCACTTGTCGAGCTTCTTTTACGTCGTGAACGCGCAGAAATTTTGCACCTTTTTGCAAAGCGTAAAAATTCAGTACCGCCGTTCCTGTCAGAGCCTCGTCAGGAGTGATGTTCAGCGGTTTCCAAATCATTCCCTTGCGGGAAATCCCAAGGTACAAAGGCAGTCCGAACATGTTCAGCTGCTCTAAATTTTTCATCAGTTCGTAGTTTTGCTCCGTTGTTTTGCTGAATCCGAAACCCGGATCTAATAAAATATCGTTTACGCCGAATTTCCTCAGTTGATTTATTTTTTGGGAAAAATACCGGTCTATTTCCAAGATTAAATCCTCGTAATTTGTGAATTGCCCCATTGTTTGCGGCGTGCCGCGCAAGTGCATCAAAACGTAGGGAACTTTTAGCCTCCCGATGGTCTCGAACATTTTTTCGTCGATTTGTCCGCCTGAAATGTCGTTAATCATGCCAACGCCTTCATTCACGGTTTCTTCTGCAACCTTTGCCCAAAACGTATCTACTGAAATCCGCGCCTGCGGAAACTCTTTTTTTACGGCTTTGATTACGGGGATGAGCCGTTTCAGTTCCTCGTCCGCATGAAGAAATTTTGAACCCGGGCGCGTGGATTGTCCGCCGATGTCGATAAAATCTGCACCGTCAGCAAGAAGTTTTTCCGTTTGCTTCAACGCCTGCGATTCGGAGAAATATCTGCCTCCGTCGAAAAAAGAGTCTTCTGTAACGTTGAGTATTCCTGCAATCTGTGTTTTTTGCAGGTCTATCAGTTCGCCGTTTACGTTTAGAGTCATCTGCTTGAAATTTTAAAGTTCAAAAATAGGGAGATTATTTTGATTAATTCTCATAAACCTAAATTCGCATTTACTGATTGAATTTAGGCAGTTTTTTTTGTTAATATCTGTAATTTTTGCAGAAACTGTAAAAATAACACAAACCCTCCGAGATCTCGGAGGGTTTGTTATTTAAATAATAATAAGGTACTATGAAACAAAAAATTATGAGGTAAATAATAATTCTCTGTACTTGGTCAATGGCCACATTTCGTCGTCAATCAGGATTTCCAAAGCGTCGGAATGTTCGCGGATTACGTCGAAAATCGGTTTTACCTTGTTGCAAAAAGCGTCTGCCTGTTTTTCGGGATTTTCAATTTGACCGGCTTTTTCTCTTTCGGCAAACAGCCTATCAACGGAACTTTTGATTTCGGTGATGTGGTTGGATATGGTTTTAATCAAATCCAACTGTTCTTTGCACATTGCCTTCATCTCGTTTTCTCCGAAAAGTTCTTTCAGTCCGCGCGCATTTTCCACCAGTTTGCTTTGATAGTCCACAGCCACAGGAATAATGTGGTTTCGGGCAATATCTCCCAAAGTTTTGGCTTCGATGGAAATCCATTTTGAATAATTTTCTAATTTAATTTCGTTTCTTGCCTTGATTTCCACAGGATTCAAAATTCCCAAATCCTCGTAAATCTTGATGAATTTCTTTTCCAATTCAAATTTCAATGCCTCAGGAGTGGTTTTTTTGTTGTTCAGACCTCTTTTTTCGGCTTCGTTTACCCAATTGTCGCTGTATCCGTCGCCTTCAAAAAGAATTTTTTTGGACGCTTTGATGTAGTCTCTCAGTATGTTGAAAATCGCTTCGTCTTTTTTCAATCCTTTTTCAATCAGCACCTCAACATCTTTTTTGAAAATTCTCAGCTGATATGCCATGATGGAATTCATTACCGTCATCGCTTCCGCACAGTTGGCTTGTGAACCTACGGCTCTAAATTCAAACTTGTTGCCCGTGAAAGCAAATGGAGAAGTACGGTTTCTGTCGGTATTGTCTAACAGTAATTCGGGGATTTTTCCTACGATGTTAAGTTTCAAATCGGTTTTTTCGTCAGGAGAAAGTTTGCCTTCGGTAACTTTTTCCAGTTCGTCCATGACTTTTGCTAATTGCGAACCTGTAAAAATGGAAATAATCGCAGGCGGAGCTTCGTTTGCGCCCAGACGGTGGTCGTTTCCTGCGGTTGCCACAGCCGAGCGGAGCAAATCTCCGTAATCGTGAACCGCTTTAATGCTATTGACGAAGAAACTCAAAAATTGCAGATTTTTCTTCGGATTTTTTCCCGGACTCAGCAGATTTTCACCGGTGTCGGTCGCCAGCGACCAGTTGTTGTGTTTTCCGCTTCCGTTGATTCCTGCAAAAGGCTTTTCGTGCAGCAACAGATGAAATCCATGATTGACGGCAATTTTTGACATCAAATCCATTAATAAAGAATTGTGATCTACTGCAAGGTTGGCTTCTTCAAAAAGCGGAGCCAATTCAAACTGATTTGGCGCAACTTCGTTGTGGCGCGTAGTTACAGGGATTCCCAATTTCATGGATTCGATTTCCAATTCTTTCATAAAATTCAAAACCCGAGTCGGAATAGAGCCGAAATAGTGGTCTTCCAACTGTTGTCCTTTGGCGGGTGCGTGTCCGAGCAGAGTTCTGCCCGTCATCACCAAGTCGGGACGGCTTAAATATAGAGCGGAATCGATCAAAAAATATTCTTGTTCCCAACCGAGCGTTGAAAAAACTTTATTTACATTTTTGTCGAAATAGGATTGGCAGACGTCTGTTGCGGCTTCGTCCACTGCCTGCAAAGCTCTTAGCAGAGGGGTTTTGTAGTCCAGAGTTTCGCCTGTATAGGAAACGAATACGGACGGAATGCAAAGCGTGGTGTCTATGACGAATGCGGGGGAAGTCGGATCCCAAGCGGTATAGCCTCTTGCTTCAAAAGTATTTCTGATTCCTCCGTTAGGGAAACTGGAAGCATCGGGTTCTTGCTGAATGAGCATTGACCCGCTGAAACGTTCAATGGCTTTTCCTCCTCCGATGGGGGTAAAGAAAGAATCGTGTTTTTCCGCCGTTGAGCCGGTCAATGGCTGAAACCAGTGCGTGTAGTGCGTTGCGCCTTTGGAAAGCGCCCAATCTTTCATCGCTACGGCAATTTGGTCTGCCGTGCTTCTGTCTATTTTCTTACCATACAAGATGGCGCCTAAAATGCTTTGGTAAGCGCCTTGTGTCAAATACGCCCGCATGGTTTCTTCAGAAAACACGTTCTGACAGTACAGTTCGGACAATTTTTTAGGTACTTCCACATTTTTGGGCTGCATATAAGGCAGGTTCTTCAAAGCTGAAAATCGTAATGTTGACATATATCCTTTGTTTTTTAGGGGCAAATATATGAAAAATTATAAAATAAAAATTATTTACCTATGAAAATTTACTATTTTTTTTAGTTTTATTTATTTTTGATTTATTGAAAAAAATATTTTCTTGAAAAATGAAGCACTGTAACTAATTATATTGCCAATTTTCTTTCAATATGATAAAAAACAGGTCTTTGATATGGTGTTTATTCCATTAAATGTAAGTAACTTTGAAAGAAAGTATCTTATGCAACGTCCTATCTTAGTTGAGAACGACCCGTATCTCGTTCCTTTTGAAAGTCAAATAAAGAATAGATTTGAATGGCTCTGTAATACGCTGAATTATATCAACCATGATTTTGGCAGTTTGGACAATTTTGCTTCCGCTTACCGCTTTTTCGGTTTCAATTATGACCAAGAGAAGAAAGGCTATTGGTTTCGCGACTGGCTTCCCAACGCTTTTGAAGTATTTTTAGTCGGAGATTTCAATCAGTGGAACGACGATACCCATCCGCTTGTCAAAACGGATTTCGGCATTTGGGAAATCTTCTTTCCTGATGAGGAATACCAAGACAAACTGGTTCCGTTTTCGAGGGTAAAACTCTTGGTTAAGGGACACAACGGCACGCACTACCACATTCCGGCTTACATTCGGCGGGTGATGCAAAACGAAGACGATTCTTTTGACGGACAATTTCTTCCTGAAAGCAATTTCAAATGGACAGACCAAGATTTCAGAATCAAAGAAGAAGAGCACCCAATAATTTACGAAACCCACATTGGAATGGCAACGGAAGAATACCGTGTCGGCACGTATTTGGAATTTACCGAAAAAGTTCTGCCGAGAATTAAAGATTTGGGTTACAACACCATACAGCTTATGGCGATTCAGGAACACCCGTATTACGGTTCGTTTGGTTATCAAGTTTCCAATTTTTTCGCACCCTCTTCGCGCTTCGGCACGCCTGACGAATTGCGCCATCTCATCAACGAAGCGCATAAATTGAACATTGCCGTAATTTTGGACGTTGTGCATTCACACTCCGTCAGCAATCGGCTCGAAGGCTTGGCAGAATACGACGGAACGGAAATTTATTTCAACGGCGACCACCCCGACTGGGGTTCAAAACTTTTCGATTACGGAAAAATTGAAGTCAAACGATTTCTCTGTTCCAATGTGAAATACTGGCTGGATGAATTTCATTTCGACGGCTTCCGCTTTGACGGCGTTACTTCCATGCTCTACTATCATCATGGACGACAATCTTTTAACGATTACAACGAATATTTCAACGGCGGCGTGAACAACGATGCTATTTTGTATTTGCAGTTAGCCAACACTTTGATTCACCATCAATCCAAAGAAAAAATTTCCATTTGCGAAGACATGAGCGGAATGCCCGGCTCGTGCCGACCTGTCGAAGAAGGCGGCATCGGGTTTGATTACCGTCTGGCAATGGGAATTCCTGATTATTGGACAAAACTCCTCGAAACCACCCGCGACGAAGATTGGCAGCTCGGCGAGATGTATTGGCGGCTGACCAACCGCCGTTTTCGGGAAAAAAATATCGGTTATTGTGAAAGCCACGACCAAGCCTTAGTCGGAGACAAAACTATGGCTTTCTGGCTGATGGACAAGGAAATGTACACTGGGATGAGCATTTTTGAAAATAATTTTATCATCGACAGAGGAATCGCCTTGCACAAGATTATACGCTTCATTACCCTCACGTTAGGCGGCGAAGGCTACCTCAATTTCATGGGTAACGAGTTTGGACATCCTGAATGGATTGACTTTCCGCGCGAAGGCAACGGCTGGAGCTATCATTACGCCCGCCGTCAATGGACGCTGCCCGACGCCGACAACCTTAAATACAGCTACCTCAACGAGTTCGACAAGGCTATGGTGCATTTTGCCAAGGATCACGACCTGCTGGGCAATCACATTCCTCAAAAATTGAATGAAGACAACCATAACAAAGTTTTAATTTTCCATAAAAACGGACTGATTTTCATCTTTAATTTTGGAAATAATTCTATTCCGGATTATCAGTTTTACTCGCCTTTCGAGGAAAAGATGAAAGTTATTTTCTCTTCTGACGATGCATTGTTTGGGGGTTTTGAACGTGTGGACAAGAACTATGCTTATCAGAGGAATGAAAGCGAAAGATTTTCTGTTTTCGTTCCGAGCCGAACGAGTTTTGTCTTGGCTAAAATTTGATTTTTAATAAATTGAGTTAATAATAAAACGTCAGCCCGACAAAGTCGGGCTGACGTTTTTTTCGTTTTTCAGACTTCTCCTGAAAAACTTCAAGTAAGCAAATAGTAAAGTTTATAATTTTGTCATATAACTGCTTTTTTTTCCGTAAAAAATCCTTGTATTCTCACAACATCAAGTTGAAAGAAGCCTGTAATATCATGGTATGGAAGAGGTTCGACATAGGACAGACCTTTGCTGTGTGCATCTATCGGCGTGAATTTTATGCTGAATGTGGTTTCTTTCTCCAAGTCAATGTAGATGCTTGCTCCGCTTTGGTATATTCCGTAGATTATATTGAAGGTTTCCAAATTTTCAGTTTCGTTCCAAAGGGAGACTTTACCGTATTCGTTGATTGTTTTAATGTTCGATACCAGCATCAGTAAATACCTCCCTTTGGGAATAGTGAGTATCGAAAAGCCGTCGGTTGTGAGGTCTAAATCATTGGACAAAAATCTTGCGTTGCCCGCTCCCGTATAGATTTTTCCCAACTCCATCAACGAGTCGGCGAAATCTATTCGAAAGATAGAAGCAAAGTCGCCGAGAGCGAACGTCTGCCATGAGGCATTTCCTTGTTCGTCCGACATTAGCACGCGTTCTTCGCCTGCGCCGTTTCTCATTCTGAACGAACCGTTTATTTCCACTTTCGAATCGGGCAAAGGCGTGGTTGTGCCTATTCCCAGTTGCCCTGCTGAGGTTACTACTACGTCGTCAGCCGTGCCTGCACCGTTCGAAGTATTTCCTGCGGCGTCAATGTGAAACGTAGTTCCTGCTGCGGGAATATCTGTATTTATTCCTATTTTTTGAGCAAAAACATTTACTGTTATTGTTGTTAATGCGATGATTGTTATATACTTTTTCATGTTTATAAACTCTCTCTAACTTCTCCGAAGAGAAGAACCACTGAGTTGTTGGTTTTTGGTTAGAAGTCCCGCCTGCCCTCTCGAAGAGAAAGCGTTTGAGGCTCAGTATTTTATAATTTAAATTTTCTATTTTTTCCCGATGGGATAATGGGACAGATTTTCTTAATTAAAAAAGTAAATTCCCCATTTGATGAAAGTCCATAGCATAGCCCCATGATACACTTGTGTTGGTAACGTCATCGTAATAAACTGCTGTCAAACGGTTTAACCAGCGAAGCGTAATGACTGCTCCTTTCGGATTTGAAATTTCTATGTAAAACGTCGCTCCCGAAAGCCATTCGGCATAAGCTACGTGTCCTGTCTCTTTACCGTCCACATCTATATAAAGATAGCAATATTCTCGTTTGGTTGAAATATCTCCATTTAGGGAGATAAAATATTTGCCTTTCGGCACGAGAACCCCGTTGGCGACGGTTTGCAAACCGATGGAATTTGGCATGTCGGCGGGCAGAGTCGATGTTCCATGAAGCGAAATCGTATCGTTGCCTGCAGTGGTTCGGTAAAGGTCTGTTCCTTTTAAACTCCAGTGTCCATATTTTCCTTTTGTAGAGATATTTCCCTGCCAGGAAGCCTTGCCCTTTTCGTCGCTCACGAGCAGTTTTCCGCTGCCCTGCGTTCCGTCATTGATTCTCATTTTGCCATTGATAACGAGTTTCTGGTCGGGATTGGGTTCTCCCACACCTACAAAGGCTTTGTTGCTCACTACTACGTCGTCTGCTTTTTGAATGTCTGTTGTGGGTGAGACGTTGTTATTGTTTCCTCCTGCGTCGATGTGCAGGGTCTGCTGCGGGGCAAAGGTCTGTATGCCTACCTGCGCATAGCCGGTAACGACTATTGCAGCCGTTATTGTTACGATGTATTTTTTCATTTTTTTGATGCCCTTGCATTTTCTCTCAAAGAGGATAAACCGTAGGGCGGGCGGTTTTGGGTTAGTAAATAATTTAGTGTTAAGTTAAGTATTTTAAGTATTCAACCGAATGAATCTTATTTCCATTTCGACATTGCCCGTAAAAGGGGTATGTGCCCAATAGGTGTATCCTGTATCGTTGGGATAGTCCGAGTTGAGCATGGTTACATGAATATAAGCATCTTCGGGGAAGTTAATCATGAAAGTAGAACCCGTCAGCTTTTCCTGATACCAGATTTTGTACAGCGGCGTTTGTACTTTGTAAGGGTCGTTACCGCCTGTTCCTGTAACGTTTTTTGGCACTTCGCCGCTCCAGATTTCTAATTGTATGTATTCGTGCGAACTCAATATTTCGTTGTTAAAGAGTATCAAATACAGACCTTCAGGCACTTTTAAACTTGTGTTCGGACGGTTTTTGCTGATGGCAAAGCCGCTTCCGTCTACGGGCACCAAAGCTGTATCGCCGCTTAAATCTGCTGTGCCGTTGATTACCACGTGACGCGTATCGGGAAAGTTCGTATTTGTTGTATTCAATGTCCAAACGACCGTTTTTCCATTGTCGGTTACCGATTCCCATGTGCCGACACCGTTTTCGTCGGAAACAAAGACTTTGCCCTGTCCCTGCGAACCGTCTCTGATAGAGATTTTTCCTGCGTTCACGTCAAGTTTTTCTGTCGGGTGGATGGTTCCGATGCCTACGTTGCCGCCGGTGTCCACAAGGAAATCATCGGTGTCGCTGTTTTCCGTCTGTGTTTGGGTATTCGACTGAGGGTCGATGTGAAATATTCCCAGAGGGTTGTCTGTGCCTATCCCTACCTGCCCAAAGGCTAAGGAAGAGGTAATGATCCATAAAAGTAACGATGTTTTTTTCATTTCTATTTGCATTTTTTACGGAGCAAAGGTAATATCTGTTTGCACCTCAACTCTTTGACTTATGTCAAGAAATAACAAGATGCTTATGTACAGAGCCTTTTGCGGTTGGGGATTAATTCTACAAAAAAGGACGTTAGAATACGTCATCAGTTTATTCAAAAATGAAAGATTATTTTCCATCTACGTAATATTGAAAGAAATACGGAATCGTCTCAATACCTTTGTAGAAATTGAACAAACCGTAATGTTCATTTGGAGAATGGATTGCGTCCGTATCCAAACCAAAGCCCATCAACACGGATTTTGCACCCAGTGTTTTCTCAAACAGTGAAACAATCGGAATGCTGCCGCCCGTGCGGTATGGAAGCGTTTCCTTTCCAAAAGTTTTGTCCATCGCTTTTTTCGCCGCAATATAGCCTGAATCGGAAGACGGCAGTACATAAGCATTTCCGCCGTGATGAGGAGTTACTTTCACCGTTACGCTTTTCGGGGCAATAGATGTGAAATGTTCTGTAAATAAGCGTTTAATCTCTTCCGTGTCTTGATCGGGAACTAATCGCATGGAAATTTTGGCGTGTGCTTTGGACGGAATCACGGTTTTTGCACCCTCGCCCGTGTAGCCGCCCCAAATGCCGTTTACGTCTAATGTCGGGCGGATTGAGGTTCTTTCGAGCGTGTTGTAGCCTTTCTCTCCCTGAATCTCTCTCAAACCGATAGATTTTTTGTAAGTTTCTTCGTCGAAAGGTAATTTGTTGAGTTCTTTTCGGTCATTGGCAGACAATTCTTCGACTTTGTCGTAAAAACCTTTAATGGTAATTTTTCCGTCGTCGTCAATCAACGAAGCTATCATTTTTGACAGAATGTTAATCGGATTCGGCACGCCGCCGCCGTACAAGCCTGAGTGCAGGTCGCGGTTTGCGCCCGTTACTTCTACCTCTACGTAGCAGAGACCGCGCAAGCCTGTGGTAACGGTCGGGACGCTGTTGGAGAAAATATGCGTATCGGAAATCACGACCACGTCGCAAGCGAGTTTTTCCTTGTTTTCTTCTAAAAATCCGCCCAAATGTATCGAGCCGACTTCTTCTTCTCCTTCAATGACAACTTTGACATTGCAGGGCAGAGATTGCGTGTTGATCATTGATTCCAATGCTTTTACGTGCATGAAAAACTGACCTTTGTCGTCTGCCGAGCCTCTGGCGAAAATTGCGCCGTCGGGGTGGAGTTCCGTTTTTTTGATGACAGGCTCAAAGGGTTCAGTTTCCCAGAGTTCGAGCGGGTCGGCGGGCTGCACGTCGTAATGTCCGTAAACGAGAATCGTCGGCAAATTTTTGTCGATGATTTTTTCTCCAAAAACAATTGGATTTCCTTGTGTAGGGCAGATTTCGACATTTTCCAGTCCTGATTTTTTCAAATTTTCCGCAACGCTTTCGGCGCAGGTTTTCACGTCTTTTGCATAGGCGGAATCTGCACTGACAGACGGAATGCGCAGCAACTCGAAGAGTTCGTCTAAAAATCGCTGTTTGTTTTCTTCTTGATATTGGTGTGTTTTGTACATTTAAATTTTTAAATTTGGAAAGCAAAAGTACGGATTTTTCTATTTCCATCTAATTATTTAAGGGATGAAAAATAAACAAATTATGACAAACAATAAAAAAATCCCATAGGGATTATCGCTCGGTAGAATGATAAATACCACGTCGGCTCGAAAAGTAGAGGTCGCAAACCTAACGGCTTGCCCTTAGAGATAAAAACAATTTTTTATGGGTTATTAATTCTAAAAATCATCGCTGTTCCGCTACCTGTAATTGAAACATTTCTTTGAACAAGTCTATGGTTACTTCTGCTTTGTCCGGATTTTCAATCAAATAATCGGCAAGGCGGTTTGTGATTTTTTGGGCAATTTTGTCGGACAAGATTTGCTCGCTTTCAGAAATTTCTTTTTGCGATTTTTTCAAAGTTTTAATTTGATATTCCTTGATTCTTTCCAAATCAGATTTAAAAGCATGAATAACAGGAACATATTTTCTGTTTTGCCGCCAAATATTAAATTCTTTCAACATTTCTTCGATGATTTTTTCTGCTTTTGGAATTTCGCTGCTTCGTAACCGGAAAGTTTCGTTAATCGTCTTGGATAAGTCATCTACATTTAGCAAAGTTATGTTTTTCAGCTCCTTAACGTCGTGAGAAACATTTTCCGGAACGGACAAATCTATCAAAATCAAAGGTTTTTGCGTAGTAATATTTTCTTTGCGGATAATGGATTGCGGTGCACCCGTTGCCACGATGACTACATCAGAGTCATTAATTACCGAATATAATTGAGAAAAATCTTGATGCTGCAAGCCTAATCTCTCAGCCATTTCCTGAGCTTTGGAAAGCGTGCGGTTAATCAGTGTAATATTTGGATTTTCAATGTGTTTTAATAAATTTCTGCAAGTGTTGTTTCCGATTTTTCCCGTTCCTATCAAGGTTATTTTTTTGTGCGAAAGGTCGGCACAGTTTTTCAAAATATAATTCACAGCGGCGTAAGAGACAGACGTTGCTCCGTTGCTCAAAGCCGTAGAACTTTTGATTTTTTTGGAGGTCTGAATCCCCATATTCACCAACCGTTCCAAAAAAGCGCCGGTCGTTCCTGTTTTCTTAAATCTTTTAAACCAGACTTTTACCTGCGAGATGATTTCAAAATCTCCCAAAATTTGGCTTTCCAGACCGCAGGAAACACGGAGAAAATGTCTCAGGGCTTCATTTTCTTCAAAAATATTAATGTATTGTCTGAATTGTTCGGGAGAAACGTTGATTTGTTTGCAGTAAATATTTATAATACTTTCAATATCAGCTGTTTGAGCGTATAATTCGGTACGGTTGCAGGTGGAAAGAACGAAAATTTTGGTGTCAGGCAAAATTTCCCGAACTGTTTGGGCAAAACTTTCGATAAATTCGGGAAAGAAAGTAAATTTGCCACGAATTTCGGCATTTGCTTTTTCGTAGCTGAGGCTTATCGCAAAAAATTTCCGTTTTTTATTATTTCCTGCTTCTTTCATGATTTTATCTGACAAATATATTGCGACTAAAAAGGAGAAAATACCTATATTTACAAAAAAATACCTATGAAAGCAGTAAATCTGTATTTTAGAATGATTACAAATAATAATTTCGATTGATGAAAAATACTGAAAAACAAAGGTTATTAATAGATTATCAGGCAGTTGAATATGGATTTAAAAAATACCTTTAAAAGCAGAATTCGGGAGAGTAAAATTGGCAGAGACCTCTATTTTGCTCAGATAGATAATTATACCGCCCAGACCGACACCATTTCAAAGCCCGTCGGGAAACGGTTTGTGCAGTTTTATTTTTGCACCAAAGGCGGCGCAACTTTTCATTTTGAAAATAGAAATCCCTACTTGATAAAAGAAGGAAATTCACTGTTACTGTTTCATCCTGAGATAGATATACCGATTAATATTAGTCTTGCAAAAAAATCAAAACTCGTAATTTTTGTGATTACGATTCAAAAGTTGGAAGAAATTTTTGTGTCGTACAAAAGTAAACTTTCTTTTTTGTCAGAAGCTGATAATCAGGAAGTTCATAAGGAAAAAAGCCTGAGCACGGCTGAAAAAATGGTCATTTCCCAAATGGAAGACGATTTTTTAGACCCTGATTTGGAAGAAATGTATATTGCGTTGAAATTGAATGAATTGCTGATTCAATATTTCTCTCATTCCAATAACAATGAAAATCAATCCGTTATCAAAGATGAAAAGTTTATTGCCCAGCTCAATCAAATCAAGGAAATTTTGGTTGAAAATATTGCGAACTCTCCGTCTTTGAAAGAGTTATCGGAAGAAATTCATTTGAGCGAATACAAAATCAAAGAAGGTTTCAAGAAATATTTCGGCAAGACGATTTCCGGTTTCATTTTGGATACCAAATTAGAAATGGGCAAGGAAAAACTTGACTTGAAAGTAAAACAGGTTCAGGAAATTGCGTACGATTTGGGCTACGAAAATCCGAGTCATTTCATCGAAGCATTTAAAAAAAAATACGGCATCACTCCGAAACAATGGAGTTTGAAATAGTTTGCCGATTAAAATCATGACACAAAAAGAAAAAGTACAGTATATCATAAAAGAGTTAGACAAGCTCTATCCAAATCCGCCTATTCCACTGAAACACAGCGATATTTTCACGCTGCTGATTTCCGTTCTGCTTTCGGCACAAACGACGGACAAGAAAGTTAATCAGGTAACGACTGCCCTGTTCCGCACCGCTCCGAATGCCTTTAAAATGGCGGAACTTCCCGATTGGGAAATCAAAGAATACATCAAGGAAATTGGTTTGTCCAATACTAAATCCAAAAATATCCACAACTTGGCGAAAATTCTGGTCGAAAAATACAACGGCGAAGTTCCCTCAACCTATGAAGAACTGGAAGCGTTGCCCGGCGTAGGACACAAAACCGCTTCCGTAGTGATGAGCCAAGGCTTCGGAGAGCCTGCTTTTCCTGTAGATACGCACATTCACCGCCTGATGAAACTTTGGGGACTATCCGAAGGAAAAAATGTCAAGCAAACCGAAAAAGATGCTAAAAGATTATTTTCCAAAGAATTATGGAATCGGCTGCATTTGCAGATTATTTATTATGGACGGGAATATTCTCCTGCACGCGGGCGCAGCGAGGAAAAGGATTTTATCACAAGACAGGTTTTAAGCAGGGATTCTCAATTTGAAAATTTGAAAAAATGATAACGTTTTTTATTCCTGATTGAAAAAATCAATATCTTTGAACCAAAAGCAAAATGAAAAATACGGTACTGATATTCGGTGCGCTTTACGGCTTGGTTTCCGTGATTTTGGGAGCATTCGGCGCACACGCTTTAAAAGGAATTTTAATCCAATACAGCAAACTCGCAAGTTTTGAAACAGGCGTTCGTTATCAAATGTATCATGCTTTAACTCTGCTGATTATAGGTTTTTCTCTGTCGTTTTCCACAAGTTTGGAAAAATGGGCAGGCGGGGGAATGATTATCGGGACGTTTTTATTTTCCGTCAGCATTTATTTTCTCTCTTTTGCCCAATATTGGGGTGTAAATCTGCGGTTTTTGGGACCCGTAACCCCCATCGGTGGAGCGTTTATGATTATCGGTTGGGGCTGTCTGTTGTTGTATTTCTTAAAAAACAGATAAATGTTCTTCCAAAAAGGGTTTGAGCTTCATCATCACAAAATCGGGAGAGAGCATCAAATAGAATTTGGACGAATCTTTGTACAAGTCTATCGGATCGAAATCTCGGAACAAATTGGGCAGATAATCCTGTAAATGCACGCTGCGGTGCAGAGGGGTGTTTTCAAAGCAGGCAATCTCCCGACGAAGCGTATAGGGAGCAAAAATGGTAAAAGTCGGTTTCTGCAAAGCTTTGGAGATGATAACCCCGCGCCCTTCGTTTCCGATGTACAACGTACAGTTTTTCATGATGGCAGAAAACTCCCGAATGCTGTTTCCGACGGGCTGCGTGTAAACTTTGGTCGTTGTGTTGAGCAGAGACAGCAGGTTCTGTACATTTTCTTTCTGATTGGGCAGATAATTCAACAGTAAATCGGCGCGGCAGTTGAGCCAAATGAAGTCTATCAACTTAGCCATATTTCCCAAAGTCCAAGTTTTGTGGACGGACGAACCCAGCACTCCCAGCATGATGACAGGTCTTTTCAGGCGGATTCCTGCTTCTGCAAGTTTTTCGCCCGCGTCTTGAATTTCATCTTCGGTCAGGTAAATTTTCGTCTGAGGATTCAGCGGTACAGGATTGTCTTTCAAAAACGGCTGCAACAAATTCAATCGGTTTTCAAGCAAATTGCAGGTCTGCGTAACAGGCTTTATCACTTTGGGAATCAACGAATCATAACATTTTCCAAAAAATCGGTGATTGAAACTGTACCGTTTTTTTACCTTTGAAAAGAGCGAAAGAACCGCACTGCTCAAATGCTGATAAGGATCAATCAGAATATCGTATTTTTCGCTTCGTATCAGCTTGATGTATTTGTAAACAAGAAAGATAGTGAGAAAAGAATACAAATTTCGGCTGTTGATAGTGAAGATGCGGTCAATATTCGGATTTTTCTGCAACAGCCCGATGGACTTTTTGTAGCACAAGAAATCAATTTTAATATCGGGATAAATTTTCTTCAAGTTGTTGGCTATCACGCTCGAAGCTAAAATTTCCCCTGCTTCCTTATTTTGGATAATCAGCGCTTTCAAAACAAATTAAGGTTTAAATAGATACGTTATGTTCTCTCAAAGCCTCATTGAGAGAGGTTTTCTTGTCAGTGCTTGCTTGTCTCTTGCCGATAATCAATGCGCAGTTTACATTGTATTCTCCCGCAGGAAATTTTTTGGTAATCGAACCCGGAATTACTACCGAACGCGGAGGCACATAACCTTTGTATTCGACAGGCGTTTCTCCCGACACGTCTATGATTTTTGTCGAGGCGGTCAGCGCAACATTTGCACCCACAACGGCTTCTTCGCCGACGTGAACACCCTCCACAATGATGCACCGCGAGCCGATAAAACAGTTGTCTTCGATGATGACAGGCGCAGCTTGCAAAGGTTCAAGCACTCCGCCAATCCCTACGCCGCCGCTCAAATGAACATTCTTTCCTATTTGTGCGCAACTTCCGACAGTTGCCCAAGTGTCCACCATTGTTCCCTCGTCCACGTATGCCCCGATGTTCACATAAGACGGCATTAAAATTACGCCTTTCGAAATGTATGCGCCCTTTCTGGCAACGGCGCCGGGAACTACGCGCACACCTTTGGCGGCATAGTTTCTTTTCAAGGGAATCTTGTCGTGATATTCAAAAATACCGACCTCGAAAGTCTCCATATTTTGAATGGGGAAATACAGCACAACGGCTTTTTTGACCCATTCATTTACCTGCCATTTTCCGTCTCCCAACGGCTCGGCAACACGTAACTTTCCGTTATCCAACAGGTTAATAACCTCTTTGATAGAGGTGTGGGATTTTCCCTCCGAGAGGAGCGTTCTGTCATTCCAAATTTTTTCTATAGTATTTTGTAAATTCTTCATTTTTTTTTACGTTCAAGAAGCAAAGTTAAAAATTAAAGTTGTATATTTAGAGTCAAATTCAATAAAAACGAAAATTATGGATACGGCATCTAAAGTTTTGGAAACCATGAAGCAGGCAGGCACATCGCTGAACGCAGGTAAAATAGCTGAATTGAGCAAGTTAGACCGAAAGGAAGTGGACAAAGCTATGAAAGAGCTGAAAGACAAAGGGTTAATAGAATCTCCCAAGCGGTGTTATTGGCAGGCAAAGTGAAAAAATGG
>JAITOO010000199.1 GCA_031289875.1 Flavobacteriaceae bacterium | reverse complement strand
TCGCGTGGGTCGATTGTTATTTCAACAATATCATTTATTTTGCGTTTTGCCGTAACGTGTTTCTCTACTTCTCTTTTTGAGTTGCCTAAAAATAGATTTGAATTAGAACCATTTTTGCGAATACTTTCTGCATTTTCAGGGGACGTTCCGTGATAAAGAACTATTTCATTATGGTGCGTAAATTTCGCCCTGATTCCGTAGTCTTTCAATTCTTGTTTTAAGTCCGAGCCCGCCTCGTACATTTCGATGTAATCTTTTCTTATATTTTCAAATTCCTTTTCAGGTATTCCTTTTTTGACATAAATACCGCCATATTCTACTTTTTCGTAGCCCGCAATATCTGCCAACTCATCAAGCATTTCTTGTGCGGTTTCCGTATCACCGTTTTTAATAGCCTCCTTGTATTTAGTATCTATATCGTCGATATAAGCCGTCTGAAACCGTATATCATTATTCGCTTTGTCGAAGTTGCCGTTATTGTCGGTTGCGGATTTGATTTGAGACGGGGAGAATACATTCCATTCCTGATTCAGATTTCCATTAAAATAAACGCCGTCATATCCTTCGCTTTTCAGGTCGCTTGTAAATTCTTGACTTCTCGAATTATCGTTCTCTTCCGACAATTCTTTTACTTCCTCGTAAGAAGCATAATACGGATTACGTACATTAAGAAAAGTTTCAACTACATTTTTCCCGTATTGTCCGTCTAAACTTCTATCGCCAAAAAAATAATATCCTGCGCCAAGCCAGCCGGCATCATTCTTTTGTTGATGAATGAAAGTGGTAAAATCTGCATTGGTAGAGTGAGAAACCGGAATAGGTTCACCGTTCTCATCTACAACCTTTGACGAATTATTTTTTGCAGTTTCAAGATTTTGTATTATCTTTGCCAAATCTCCGGTATGGGTTTCGGATGTCGGCAACGCTCCGGTCTTGGATAAAAGACCTTTATTTTGGAGAACAGAGCCTCCGTTTTGGAGGCTTTCCTGTAATATAACCTCATGTAAATAAAACTTGTTTTTTACGGCGGTTTGTGTAACAACGACAATTCCTGCATATCCTTTATCTCCGATTTTTACAGGAGCTGCAATTACGTATGTATCCTTACCTCGTCCTTTCCAGTTTGTTTGATGGTCAATTATGATTCCATCCTTTATAATTTCAGGGACAGCAGCGAACGCGGCGCTTTTTGTCCTGCCTATACCGTGCGATATGCTGTCACTTACGCCATTCCTGTCAAGTATAACTGTTCCCAAACCTGCCCTTTCAACTTTTCCTTCATATTTATCCAGATAGTATTTTGTTACTTTGTCGGTAAGGGACGTTTCGTCCTTTTGAAATTCATTGCCGGTAATAGTAGAAACATAATCTTCGCTTAAAAAATAATCGTATTTAGCGGCATCTTCCCAATCCCCAAACCATTTCTTAAACGCTCCGGTGCGAACCTGCAACCACTGTCTTTCGTTCAGCTTAGTAGTCTTACCGTTGGGAGCTTTCATAAACGTCCCATTAGTCACTGCCGTTTCTTTAATATCCTGCATTTCAGCAGCATTTTTAGCAGTTATACCCGACACATCAAAATCATATTTTCTTTGGTCGGCATATTCAATATTGCTCTGATTGCGGTACTTATTGTCCCCATCATTCATGGTGCCGTCAATCTCTTTTCCGCTCGTTAATTCACTCACAGCCCTGTCTGTAAAATCATTCAAGGTCATGCTTTCAATATTCGTCTTATTGTCAAGCTCCACTTCCCCCTTTATCCAATTCCAAACATCATTCAGCCAGTTTTTCAGTCGTGCAAAGGAAAGAATATCCTGCGTTTGCATCTGCAGTTCCCCTTTGTCTCCGATAGCCATAGCCAAAGCCTCATCAACCTTTCCATCTTCCGAAAGATTAGAATAAGCCGGATTATTGTTTACCTGTTTCCAATATTCCGACTGCTTGATAAGTGCTGTGCCTTTCTTGTAAAGTTCGGGATTGTTTTCTTTTACAAACGAGTTCCACAAATGTCCAAACTCATGTATAGGTGTGTTGGCATTCATCTTGGCTGGGTCGAGGTAAACAGTGCCGTCAGAAGTAACAAAGCCGTAAACTTCACCTTTTTTCGTCGTCATGAACCTTACTCCCCACTCGGCCAAGTACCCCTCATTAAATATTTGGTTCGCCTTTACCTTCATGGAAATAATATCATACTCTCCGTCCAGATAACTTTCCCCGTGTTCTTTTGCATACTCCCTGCTTATCGAAACCCAGTCTCCTGAGTTGATTTCCTTTACTCCTTTCGGCACAGCTCTGTATATGGTAACTTCCTTGTCTGGCTTATTGCGCATTGAGCGTATAACCGACATACTTTGTGCCTCTGCCTTGTCTCCGTTTCCATAGTAGTACAATCCTTTCGATGAATACAGGTCTTCAGGGAATATGTCAGACAGATTGTCGCCGCTGTTATTTCCCTCTTTTCCCGGAGCATTGTGCGACATTCTGTAATCGTATTCTGCCATAAACCGTGCAGCATTCTCTTTCCCTAACTCCTTATCCAGTGCCTCACGCATCTTCACTGCATCCACAATAACATCATTGGCAAGTCCCGACTTTTTCAACCGATCAACAAGTTTGTTTAATTTCTTTTGAGAAATAGGGCTAAAGGCGTTCTTCGATTTCATGTATTTACCTGATATTTTTATGGTTCCAGTAACATCTTCATTATTTATTTTTTCAACATATATTTTATTCGGTAATGTGCCCTCTAAAAACGCAACGGAATTTTCTGTGTTACGAATAAAATATACCGTCTCACGCAATACGGATATAGGGGAAAAATCGATCAACATTTCATAGTATCTCTTTATCGCAGATTCAAACATTTTTTCTAATTCCGTTGCCGGTCTCGATGTAACGTTTATTATCTGTTTATTGCCGTTTTTTATCATTGTTACATCATAAGCCTCGTAATCGCCTTTCTCTGTCTTTGTGAATTTAGATTCAATATAATCTCCGTTTTCCAATTCAACACGTATAGGTTGACCTGTTTGTGCGGAATTAATTATTTTTTTTTCGCCGAAATCTATAGCGGCAAAATTGATTTTTTGTTTTTTATAGGCGTTTGTTTCCTTTGTCAAAAAAGAGTTAATATGAGGAGTGAACAGTTTTATTTCGTCCAAAAGTTCCTGTTCTGTCATATTTGACACTTCTTTTCGTTGAGGTTCATCAGGCTCTCCAAATTCAGATTCCAATTTTGCGGCTTCGGTTGCCGGTGTTTCCGGTGCTACTGGTGTTTCTACTGCTGCTACAGGATGAATAGTTGTTTCCGTTTTGGGAATGGCTGTATTTGTTGTCTCCGTTGCCTTTTCCTCTGAAATCGGCGGGACTGTTGTTTTTTCCATATAAGACATGGAATCGTATAACGTTTCTTTGTCCCAAAGTAGGTTATCTGTTTTTTCCCCATTTTCGTATACATCAATATCATAAGTATCATCTTCATTTACTTTTGCTACTCTGTATTCTGTGTTATCAATTGTTCCTAATATCGTACCTGCTTGGATTTGGGGGGTGTTTTGTGTATTTGGAATATTTGTTGTCCCTTTGTCTGTAGAATTACCGGTGCTGTTTTGCGGAGTAGCAGTGCCAATCCGCTTAATTTCGGGTTCTGTTTCATTGTCAATACTGTTGGCAGAGGCAGAATCGTTTTCTTTGATTTCGTATGCCTCTTCCTCTTCCTCTTCCTCTACATCTTTATTTTCATCTTCTAATCCGTATTCGTTACCCTCTTCTTCGTTACCCTCATACTGTCTGCTTATTCCTGTCGCCTTATACATCTGGTCAATATTTTTTTCAAACTGCTGTTCAAATTCATTGATAAGTTCGTTAGAATGTCTGTTGTCCAATACATCAGTGGGATTTATAAAGTGTGTAGAATTTTATTAACTTTGCAACAATAATTTTCAATCATAAAATCAAATAAATTATGTTAAAAGTTGGCGACAGATACACCTGTCAATTTTCTTATACAGAACAAGATGTAGAACTTTTTGCAAAGGTTACAGGCGATAACAACCCCATTCATCTTGATAAAGAATTTGCAAAAAATACGCCGTTCGGTCGTCCTATTATGCACGGCTTTTTGTCGGCTGCCGTTTTTTCAAAGGTGTTCGGCACAATATTTCCCGGACAAGGTACAATCTACCGTTCGCAGGATATAAAATTTCTTGCCCCTATGTTTGTTAATGAAACTTATACTGCTGAGTTTGAGGTAGTTTTTGTTCTACCCGAAAAGCATTCGGGTACGATTTCATGCAAAATTTTCAATTCAGAGGGCAAAGAGTGCATCATTGGCGAGGCACAACTCAAACATTTTGAGCAATTTTAGATAAAAATCCATATATGAATACTCTGGTTTTTGCAACTCACAACGTTCACAAAGTCGAAGAAGTGTTGGCTATGCTCAAAGACCGAGTCAACGTGGTTGATTTGGAGGAGTTGATGTTTTTTGACACAATACCCGAAACGGGCAACAACCTCTCGGATAATGCATTGCAAAAGGCACATTTTATTCGCGAAAAAATTGGATTAGACTGCTTTGCAGACGACACAGGCTTGGAAGTTGATGCCTTGAACGGCGAACCGGGTGTGATATCTGCCCGTTATGCCGGTGAGCCGTCCGATTCTGAAAGGAACATTGACAAACTGTTGCAAAAATTGAGTAATAATACCAATCGCAATGCGCAATTCAGATGTGTTATAGCCCTGATATTGAATAACGAAACCCATCTTTTTGAGGGAATAGTAAGAGGCAGAATCGCAACCGAAAGATTTGGTCATAAAGGTTTTGGCTACGACTCCATATTTATCCCCGATGGCTACGAAAAAACCTTTGCACAACTTCTACCCGAAGAAAAAAACAAAATCAGTCATAGAAGTTTGGCTGTCAAACAATTATCTGATTTTTTTTCTTAACAAAAATAAGCAATAAAAACCATTAACATTCAAATATTTTTTTGTAACTTTGCGAGGCAAAAAAATAAAATGTTAAATTTATAAAAATATAGAAATTTATGTCTAAAGTAACTGTTGTAGGTGCCGGAAATGTAGGTGCTACCTGCGCTAATGTGTTGGCAACAAATGAAGTAGCCAGCGAAATTGTTTTGATTGATATTAAAGAGGGTTTGTCCGAAGGAAAAGCTATGGATATTATGCAAACCGCTCAACTTATGGGATTTGATTCTGTTGTTAAAGGTGTTACAAACGATTATGCCGCTACTGCAAACTCTGACGTAGTGGTGATTACCTCAGGTATTCCGCGCAAGCCGGGTATGACGCGTGAAGAGTTGATAGGAGTGAATGCGGGCATTGTAAAAAGTGTTGCAGAAAATATTCTCAAATACTCGCCAAATGCTATTTTGATTATTGTTTCCAACCCAATGGACACAATGGCTTATCTGTCGTACAAGGTGCTCGGATTGCCGCGTGAGAGAGTGATAGGTATGGGTGGTGCACTGGATGCTGCCCGATTCAAATATTATCTGAGTCTGGCTTTGGGCTGTAATGCAAACGAGGTTGAGGGCATTGTTATCGGCGGGCATGGAGACACCACTATGATACCGCTCACCAGACTTGCTACTTACAAGGGTATTCCTGTTTCTACACTTTTGAGCGGGGAAAAACTTGACGAGGTGATAAAAAACACAATGGTTGGCGGTGCTACGCTTACAGGATTGCTGGGAACTTCCGCCTGGATGGCACCCGGTGCAGCTGCCTCTTATGTTGCCGAGTCAATTATAAAGGACCAGAAAAAAATGATTGTTTCTTCTGTTTACCTCAATGGTGAATATGGCACTAAGGACATTAACATAGGTGTTCCAATAATTGTTGGCAAAAAAGGCATTGAAAAGATAGTAGAACTTGATTTGAACACCGATGAAAAGGCAAAATTTGCTGCAAGTGAAGATGCCGTGCGTAGAACAAACGCAGTTTTGCACGAAATGAAGCTAATTTAATTAACGTAAAATTTTCTAAACTTTGTCTATAAAGTGGATACGCAACGTTGCTGCGTATCCACTTTATACGTTGGCATATTTCTAATCTCACAGGATGTAAGGCTCAAAATAATGAACAATGAATAGTGAACAATGAATAATAAAATGCTGACTTTGCGTGAAAATTGCATTTTTGTCCGTAGGACAAAATTCTTTTAATTGTTCATTATTTTTGTAAAAAATAAATTTGCACAATCAAAAAATTATATCTAACTTCGCACCCGAAATAATTCAACAGAAATTCAGAGTAATGAAAACAGCGGAAAATATTGTTTTGGTAAAGGCTATTATGCGAGGCGCTTTTAGAATGCCCCTGTTTCGCATTTTAAGCCCTTTTAAGACACTTTCTCTGTCTGCTGGGGGGGGGGGGGGGGGGGGGGGCGCGGCGGGGGGGGGGGGCGGGGGGGGGGGCGCGGGGGGG
>JAITOO010000154.1 GCA_031289875.1 Flavobacteriaceae bacterium | reverse complement strand
CCAAATTCATGACATTTACATAAAAAAAATAACGACTTTTGTACTTTAAATAAAATCTTATGCTGAAATTCATCAAATCCTTATATCTGTCTGAGCGTCTGTTTATTATATTACTGAGTTTTGTTGTGGCATTCATTGTGGCATTCCTCGTTCCGCCAATATTCATCTTGCTGAAATTCGCTTTTTTGCTGTTTCTGCTCGCTGTTTTTTTCGATGGTCTGTTATTGTACCTGACCAACGGAATCCACGCCGACCGCCTGCTTCCCGAAAAATTCAGCAATGGAGACGAAAATCCCGTTCACATCATTTTTGAAAACCGTTATGCTTTTCCGGTGAATTTGAGGGTAATAGACGAAATTCCCTTTCAATTTCAAATCAGGGATTTTTTGTTCAAGGCGAAATTAAAATCGGGCGAAACCAAAGATTACGTCTATCAAATCCGCCCAACGAAACGCGGAACCTATCAGTTCGGACAGCTCAACGTCTATGCAGAAAGCGTTTTGGGATTAATCAGAAGAAAATTCGTCTTCGCCAAAGGCAAAAACATCGCTGTATATCCGTCTTTCCTTCAATTGCACAAGTACGATTTGCGGGCTTTTCGGCATCAGTTACAGGATTACGGCTTGAAGCGAATCCGCAGAATCGGACATACAATGGAATTTGAACAAATTAGAGATTATGTGCAGGGCGACGACATCAGAAATCTCAACTGGAAAGCGACCGCCAAGCGCAGGCATCTTATGGTCAATCAGTTTCAGGACGAACGTGCACAGCCGATTTACAGCGTTATCGACAAAGGGCGCGTGATGAAGATGCCCTTCAACGGGCTTTCTCTGCTGGATTATGCTGTCAATGCAAGTTTGGTGATTTCCAACGTGGCATTGCAGAAGAACGACAAAGCCGGACTGTTCACTTTCTCTCGAAAGGTGGAAAACCGCATCGCCGCCGAGCGCAGAAAATCGCAGATGCAGCTGATTCTGGAAACTTTGTACAACATCAGAACCGACTTTTCGGAAAGTGATTTTGGACGTTTATATGCGGACATCAGGCGGAATATCAACCAGCGGAGTTTGTTTTTTCTTTACACAAATTTTGAGAATCTGGATTCCCTGAATCGGCAATTGCCTTATTTGACGGCGATTGCAAAAAGCCACCTGCTGATTGTGGTTCTCTTTAAAAATGTGGAACTGAAAAATTTAATTCAGCAAAAAGCCCAAAATACGCGGGAAATTTATCATAAAGTCATCTCTGAGAAATTTGATTTCGACAAAAAACTGATTGTAAACGAACTGAAAAAACACGGTATTCAAGCGATTTTAACCGAGCCTGAAAACCTGACTATCAACACAATAAATAAATATTTGGAACTGAAAGCAAGGGGAGCGGTGTGAAAAATTGTGTGAATTTAGATACAATAAATCGTGAATAAAATTATGCTTAAATTTACTGAAAAATTTTAGAAATAAACCTCTGAAATTGTCTTGAACTAAAAATTCATTATGAAAACATTAAAATATCTATTATATAAAGAATTTGCCCAGATTTTGCGCAACAAAACCACCTTGCGAATGATAATCTTCATGCCGATTTTTCAGCTGCTGATACTGCCGATTGCGCTCACTTTCGAGCAGAAAGACATTGCGCTTTCGGTCGTTGATAACGACAAAAGCTCTCTCTCTCGTGAAATCGTGCGCAAAATTACGTCCAACAGTTATTTTCATCTTGCGGATTATTCCTCGAACTACGAACAGGCAATGAGAAAAATGGATGAAAACAAAGCAGATTTGATTCTGGAAATTCCTGCCCATCTTGAAAAAGATTTCGTGCGCCGCGAGCAGCCCAAAGTTCTGATTACCATCAACTCGATGAACGGTATGAAAGGCAGCATCGTGCTGTCATATGTCATGCAAATCCTGCAATCTTTTAATATCGAATTGGCGGAAAAATTCGTTTCAGTCGGCGGAATCGAACTGAAACCGCACTACCGGTACAACCCTTCGATGAGTTATTCTCGCTACATGGTGCCGGGTATTTTGGTGATTTTAATGAGCCTCATCGGCGGAATGCTTGCTTCGGTGAATATCGTCCGCGAAAAAGAAATCGGGACGATAGAGCAAATCAACGTTACGCCTGTTTCCAAACCGATTTTCATTTTGGCAAAACTCGTTCCGTTCTGGATAATCGGAATGGTGGTTCTTACAACGGGATTGCTTGTGGCATGGTTGGTTTACGGGCTTTTTCCATGGCAAAATTTTCTGAATATTTATCTTTTTTCGGTTTGCTACCTGATTGCTTTTTCAGGTTTTGGAATTATTATTTCAAACTATTCCGACACGCAACAGCAGGCAATTTTAACGATTTTTTTCTTCTTTATGAATTTCATTTTGTTGAGCGGGCTATTCACTTCAATTTCGAGTATGCCGCGATGGACACAGATTTTGACGATTTTCAATCCTGTGCGCTATTTTGTAGAATCCATGCGAATGATGTTTCTCAAAGGCAGCACTTTTATGGATATTCTTCCCAATCTGCTGAAAATATTGGTTTTTGCGGTAGTCTTTAATGGTGGGGCAATTTTAAGCTACAGGAAAACGGGTTGAAATGAAAGGGAAAAATACCGTTCCATAGTGTGATTTTCCTTCAAAAATTAAATCTTGAGAAAATTTTAACCTATTTTTGCACATTATTTTAATTTTTTTGCGATGTACAGAACAAACACATGCGGAGAACTCAATGAAACAAATATCGGACAAACCGTTACACTTGCAGGCTGGGTGCAGACTGTGCGAGACAAAGGCTTTGTGCTTTGGATTGACCTGCGCGACCGATACGGAATTACCCAGCTGGTTTTTGACGAACAGCGCACAGACAAAACCCTTTTGGAACAGGCTCGAAAATTAGGACGCGAGTTTGTCATTCAGGCGGTCGGACAGGTGATTGAACGTGCAAGTAAAAATCCTAACATTCCGACAGGAAACATTGAAATTTTGGTAAAAAAACTGCAAATTCTCAACGCTTCCCTCACGCCGCCGTTCACCATCGAAGACGAAACCGACGGAGGAGAGGAACTCCGCATGAAATACAGATATTTAGATATTCGCCGAAATCCCGTCAAAGATAAACTTGTTTTTCGGAGCAAAGTTGCCCATTTGGTGCGTAATTATCTTTCCCAAGAGGGTTTTATCGAGATTGAAACTCCTGTCCTCATCAAGTCCACGCCCGAAGGAGCGCGGGATTTTGTCGTTCCGTCTCGAATGAATCAGGGACAGTTTTATGCGCTTCCGCAATCTCCGCAAACTTTCAAGCAACTGCTGATGATTGCCGGAATGGACAAATATTTCCAAATCGTAAAATGCTTTCGCGACGAAGATCTGCGCGCCGACCGCCAGCCTGAATTTACGCAGATAGACTGCGAAATGTCTTTTGTAGAACAGGAAGACGTATTGAACACCTTTGAAGGAATGGCGAAACACCTGTTCAAAGAACTTCGAGGGTTGGATTTTGACAAATTTCCGCGTATCACATATGCCGAAGCCATGCGCAGATACGGCAATGACAAACCCGATATTCGTTTCGGAATGGAGTTTGTCGAGCTGAATGATGAACTGAAAAACGGCAGTTTCAAAGTCTTTGACGAGGCAGAGTTAGTCGTGGGCATCAATGCCGAAGGCTGCGCTTCCTACACCCGCAAGCAAATTGACGAGCTGACCGACTGGGTGAAACGCCCGCAAATCGGATCGGGAGGATTGGTGTATGTCCGTTATAATCAAGACGGTACGATTAAATCTTCGGTGGACAAATTCTATTCCGAAGACCAACTCAAAAAAGTCCTCGAAAAAACGCAGGCAAAAGCAGGCGATTTGATTTTGATTCTTTCGGGCAAAGCCGACAAAGTGAGGTCTCAACTCAGCGCTTTGCGCATGGAACTCGCTGAACGATTGAATTTAAGAAATCCTGACGTGTTTGCGCCGCTTTGGGTTGTGGATTTCCCTCTGCTCGAATGGAGCGAAGAAGAAAATAGATATGTTGCTATGCATCACCCATTTACATCTCCAAAGCCCGAAGATATTTCACTTATGGAAACCGAACCGGGAAAGGTTAGGGCAAACGCCTATGATATGGTTTTGAACGGAAACGAAGTCGGGGGTGGTTCGGTACGGATTTTTGACCGAGATTTGCAGGCAAAAATGTTTGATCTGCTGGGTTTCAGCTCGGAAGATGCGGAAGCTCAGTTCGGATTTTTGATGAATGCTTTTAAATACGGTGCTCCGCCTCATGCAGGAATAGCTCTTGGTTTTGACCGTTTGACCGCTATTTTGGGAGGGCAGGAAGTTATCCGTGATTTTATCGCTTTTCCTAAAAACAATTCCGGACGAGACGTGATGATTGATGCTCCCTCATCAATTCATCAGCAACAATTGGACGAATTGGGAATTGGGCTGAAAGAATAACTTTTCCA
>JAITOO010000069.1 GCA_031289875.1 Flavobacteriaceae bacterium | reverse complement strand
GGCACGCAAACTCTGACGATGTCCGCATTGCTTGCATTCGTAACTCTCCTTGTCCCGCTTCCAGTAATGTGCCGTGCCGCCACATTTTGGACATACAACGCCCACATGTTCGCGATATTCCTTGAACTTCGCTTTACAACTCGCCTCATCGGGAAACTCTTTTATAAAATCTATCAAGTTCATTTTTTTTGGGTTAATATGTGGACATTCATTAAAAATCAGATAATTGTAAAATAATTTCGTAAATTTTGACTTATATCAATGTTTTGAAAGGTGATGTATCCCTAAATTTGCATCATAAATCAGAAACAAAAGAAAAACTTCTTCATCACACTAAAAAACATTTGTTTAGAACACAAATTAAAGCATCAGCGGATGCTTTTTTTGTTTTGCAGATTTAACAAAATACATTTCCATTGATGAAGATTTGCCGTTAGAGTAAAAAAATGAAAAAATTCAAAACATTAATGCGCTAAAAATCAGATAATTGTAAAATAATTTCGTAAATTTTGACTTATATCAATGTTTTGAGAGGTGATGTATCCCTAAATTTGCATCATAAATCAGAAACAAAAGATAAATAATAATTATTCATCACACTAAAAAACATTTGTAAGAACACAATTAAAGCGCCATCGGGTGCTTTTTTTGTTTTGCAGATTTAACAAAATACGGTTCTAAATTGCGGAATTTTTATTAATTTCGCCCTGCATTTTCAACAAGCAATTATGAACATTCCTCTTGTCCCCAGTTATCTGGCGCTGAAAGCCATTCACATTATTTTTATGGTGAGCTACTTTGCCGGTATTTTTTATTTAATTCGGATTTTCATTTATTACATCGATGCAGAAGAAAAGGATGAAATTGAAAGAAGAATCCTCCAAAAACAATACATTTTCATGATTTCCCGACTGTGGAACATCATCACTGTTCCGGCGGGAGTTATCATGCTCGTTACAGGTTTTTTCATGATGATTGCCAACGACTACATCGTTCTGAAAAGCCAATGGTTTTGGATAAAACTCGTTTTTCTGGCAGGTCTGGCGGCATATCACTGGTGGAGTTGGCGCTGCATTCAAAAAATTAAACGCTGGGAATTTAATGCCACTTCCCTTCATTTAAGAATGATGAACGAAGTAGCTACTCTCATTCTTTTTGCGGTGGTTTTCGTCGTAATTTTCAAATTCAGTTTTATGGACATGTGGCTGAGCCTGCTCATTGCCTTTGTGGTATTGGTGGCTTTTATTATGCTGATAGTCAAATTTGTAAATAGAATAAAAAATAAAAAATAAAATGTTTTCCATTTTAAAAAAAGAACTTTGGGCATATTTCGGCACGTCGGGCGCATATATTGTTGCTTCGACTTTTGTACTGATTTGCTCTTTATTTCTGTGGTTTTTCGACGACGATTTCAATATTTTCAATATTGGACTGGCTTCGCTAAACAGTTTTTTCGTGCTCGTACCCTGGGTTTTGATGTTTTTGATTCCTGCGCTCACCATGCGGAGTATTGCCGAAGAAGAGCAGAGCGGCACGCTGATTTGGCTTTTTTCACAGCCTGTATCGGTTTCCGCCATCGTTTTTGGAAAATACTTTGCCACGCTGGTTCTCACGCTGTTTGCGCTGCTCTCTTCCGCCGTTTACGTTTATTCCGTCTATAAAATCAGCCTTCCCGAAGGAAACATTGATTTAGGGACAATTTTCAGCGGATATATCGGTTTGGTTTTCCTGTCGATGGCATTTGCCGCATTGGGAATTTTCTCGTCAGCATTGGTGAAAAATCAGGTGCTGGCGTTTGTTGTAGGTGTTTTTTTCTGTTTTTTTACTTTTTTTGGATTTGAAAGCCTTGCTTCTTACAACTTGCTCGGCAGTTTTGATTATACGTTATCCAAAATCGGTTTTTACCGGCATTACATCAGTTTTACCAAAGGAATTGTCGATACGCAGGATTTGGGATATTTCCTCTTTGTTATTGTTTTGTTTTTGTTTTTATCAGTTCAACTCGTTAAAAAGAAAAAATGATGGGAGAATTTACAGTTTTCATTAAAAAAAATGTTGCGTTTTTAATCCTTATTCTTTTAGGAGTGATTTTTATTGCCGGACTTTTTTACCAACGCTTAGACCTCACAGCGGACAAACGCTATACCCTGACCGATGCCTCCAAAAAAGTCTTGGAAAAAATTGAGGAACCCATGCAGATTGACATATATCTCGACGGCGATTTCCCTGCGGATTTCAAGCAGTTGCAAAGCGAAACCATCAGCCTTTTGGACGAGATGAGGCGGCTGAATTCCAATATTTCCTATCAACTCATCGACCCAATAAAAGAAAACATTTCCGAAGACACCTTGCAGGCGATGGGCATTTTGCCGTCAAATTTGCAGGTAGAAAAAGGACAGATAACGATATTTCCTTATGCCACAGTGCGATATAAAAAATACGGAATGACTGTTCCGCTCATCGTGGAGCAGGCTGGCATTTCTTCCGATGAACAAATAACCAAATCCATTGAAAGTCTGGAATATAGCTTTGTCAATATCATGGATAAAATCACGCACGAACATTTAAAATCCGTCGGGATTTTGGTCAATCAAAAAGAACTCAACCGCTTGGAAATGTATAGTTTCGCCAGCCGAATCCTTCAAAGCTATAATTTTGGACCTGTTTTTCCCAAAGACAGCCAATCGCTGAAAATACAGGATTTGCCCGCGCTTCGCCGCTTTGATGCCGTAGTGATTGCCAAACCGCGCAAAGCTTTTACCGACGAAGAAAAAATGGTCATCGATCAGTATATCATGCATGGCGGAAAAACTTTGTGGGCGCTCAGCGCAGTCAATGCGGAAATGGATACTCTACTGAAATCCAGCAAGATACTGGCTTATCCTTACGATTTGAACCTCACAGATTTGCTCTTTGCCTACGGCGTGAGAATTAATCCCGTCTTAATCAAGGACATACAACGACCCGCGCCGCTCAATCTGCAAGTCGGCTCTGTGCAGGGAAATGCTCAAAACGCCCGCGTGCCATGGGTGTATTTTCCGCTCGGCTTCCCGACGGAGGACACGCCCAATCCTATCACCAAAAATATCAATCCTGTCCGCTTCGAGTTTCCTTCTCCGATTGACACTTTGGAGACCGAAGGCGTGAAAAAAACGATTTTGTATCAAAGCTCGCCGTTCACCGACGTACAGGGAACGCCCTCTTATGTCTCGCTCGAAGAGGCAAAATACGCTGACAAAGCGGACAGCCTGAATATAAGAGCGTACAGAAAGGGAGCAAAAATTATGGCGGCGCTGTTGGAAGGAAAATTCACTTCCGCTTACGACGGCAGAATCGAATCATCTACCGTTCAGGACTTTGTAAGGAAATCGCCGCCTAATAAAATGATTGTCATCGCCGACGGAAATGTAGCAAAAAACGAAATCATTCAAGGTCAGCCTGTTCCGCTCGGACTGGATTATTCGACTCAAATCACTTACGGAAACGAAGAATTTTTGATGAATGCCTTAAATTACCTGCTGGACGACAGCGGTTTGATGTCTTTGCGCAACCGCACCGTACAAATGCGCATGCTTGACAAACAGTCCATTCTCATGGACAAATCTTATTGGCAGTGGCTCAATTTATTAGCTCCGTTAGTTTTCATTTGGGCTATCGGAGTGGGAACTATTTTTTGGAGAAAAAGGAAATTTGGATTTTAAATAATTTGGTGAATATTTATGGCTGTTTTATACTTGTTGCCCGCCTATTTAGGAGAAACATCGCCGAGAGAAATTTTCTCTCCGCAAGAAATCTCGTTGATTTGTAAATTGAAATATTTTACGGCTGAAAATGAAAAATCTGCCCGCAAATTCATCAAATATCTTTGTCCCGACTTGAAACAAAGCGAATTGACCTTTTCCATTTTGGACAAACGCACAACAGAAACGGAAATCGAAGAGATTGCCCGACCGCTGAAAGACGGGGAAAACGTCGGGCTGATTTCGGAAGCGGGACTGCCTTGCATCGCCGACCCCGGAAATATTCTGGTCGCATGGGCGCACCGCCACCGCATAAAAGTCGTGCCTGTGAGCGGAGCATCTTCAATTATTTTAGCGTTGATTGCCAGCGGATTAAATGGTCAAAACTTTGCTTTCAATGGTTATCTTCCGATTGATGCGGCACAGAGGAGAAAAGCCATTCAAAATTTGGAGAATTTGAGCAAAATTCACGCTTCGGCACAGATTTTTATGGAAACGCCCTACCGCAACCACGCATTATTTGATGATTTGTTGAAAACGCTGCACCCGCAAACAGAACTCTGTATCGCAACACACATCACGCTGCCCGATGAATCTATCAAAACTTTGACTCTTCGGGAATGGAAAAAAGAAAAACCTGATTTTCATAAAAAACCCACGATTTTTATTATTCAGGCGTGAAATCAGGAAAGTAATTTTGCTCCCTCTTGATTGATGGAAGAAGAATAGCCGTTGCTCCCTATGTTTTTGATTTCCAAATGGTCTTGAATAGATTTCGTGATTTCTTCGGTTTTTTTGATGCCTTTTGTAAACGCCACAACCGACGGTCCTGAACCTGAAATTCCGAAGCCCAACGCCCCCAAATCCAGTGCGATTTTCCGCATTTCGTCAAATTCGGGAATTAGAATGGAACGCGTAGGCTCTATCAAATTATCGACCAAACTGCGGGAAATCAAATCGTAATCTTCTGTAAATAATCCGGTTATTAATCCGGCAATATTTCCCCATTGAGAAACGGCGTTGCGAAGTTCTACCTTAGTTCTCAAAATTTGACGAGCAGCACGCGTCGGTACTTCCACGTGAGGAAAAATCACGGAACAGCACAATTCCGAAGGCACAGGCAAGTTAATTACTTCCAGAGGGTTATAGCTTCTGATGAGCGTAATTCCGCCAAGCAGAGAAGGTGCAACGTTATCGGCATGACCGTGTCCGCAGGCGAGTTCTTCACCTTTCAGGGCGAAAGGCAGGAGTTCCTGTTTGGTCAGAGGTTCGCCTAAAAGTTGATTAATTGCAAATAAGCCCGCAATGGTACTTGCCGCACTTGAACCCAAACCGCTCCCGACAGGCATTTTCTTGTGAAGTTCTATTTCTACGCCAAAGTCTGTTAATTGTAAATGATTGATAATCATTTTGATACACGCTCCGACAGTGTTCAAATCAGTATTGTAGGGAAGTAGCCCGTTGTCGCCTATGATTTTGGTGATGACCACGCCCGATTTTTCTGAGCGTTTCAGTATGACTTCATCACCGGGTTCGTGCAAGGCAACGCCCAGCACGTCATAACCGCAGATGAAATTCGCCGAAGTTGCCGGTGCAAAAACCCTTACAGTGTTTCTTTCTTCTTTCATTCCTAAATTGCTATTTGTCTTTAATTTCGTATTCTGTGTTTAATTCATTCAATACCTCGCCAATCAAAAATTTCAACATTTTTATAAATTGACTTGGCGAAAAGTGGTTATGTTCTTGTGATTTCATATCGTTTCTATCAATAAAGATTTTTCTTCTTGATAAGGCTGTTCTAAATTCAAAAACTTATATTCCGCTTTTTGCACAAACAAATCGCCTTGAATTTCATTAAGGTTTTCTTTTGTAACCTGTATTGCCAAATCAATTTTGCCTTTGACACCGTTGGTTAAAAGGTGATTCAATCCTGAAAGATTGTCGGCGTGTATTAATGTGTTCTTTTCTATCATTTTTTTCTAATTATCTTTTCTAAATCTTTCTAAACATCTCGAAAGTGCGTTTGCTCAATAGCCTGAAAGGCTTGATTTTCATAACCGCAGGCGAGCGATAGCGTTGCTGCGGTAGTGCAACGCACTAAACCATCTGCCTGAAAGGCAGAACTTCTCTTATCACTCTTTCAAAAAATACTTCTCGTCAATTTCAATGCCGTTATCTATCAAAAACTGACGATATTCCTCTTCAAAACTAACTGTTTTATGGTGTTCTTTCTGATTTTTAATATACTTTATAATGGTTTCTTTATCGTTCAAATTGTAAGTAAAAGCCGCGAAACTTACTCCCCAACCCTCAAAATCAGGAAAGTTCGGGTTTTGCCCTAACCATTTACTTGAATGTTCTTTGATTTCCCGCATAAAATCGGACAAAGCAAAAGCTGGGTGCATATCAAACAATAAATGCAAGTGATTTTCTGTGCCGCCAATGCGATACAATTTCGATTTTTTGTTATTGATAATGCCCATAATATAGGCATACAATTCCTTTTCGTGCGTTTCGGGAATTGTGTTTTCTCTGTATTTCGTGCAGAAAACGGCGTGATATAACAATTTTGTATGACTCATATTCTCTGTTTTAGTTCTGCCTTACAGGCAGAGATTGTGAGTGCGTTCTTTTTCCGCAGGCAACGCTTCACTTGCCTGCGGTTATGAAAATTCGACTTTTCAAGTCGGTCGTTACAATCAATTTTACCTTTGAAACCGTTGGTTAAAAGGTAATTGAGAGCGGTGAGATTGTCGGCGTGTATAAGGAGGTTATTTGTCATTAGTTACAATTTGTTCTTGTTGAAAATTTTCACAACAACATAATCATTGTCAAAATCATCTACAGTAAGAGTTGATTTAACATCACAGTCAACAGAACTTGCACGATATGATACAGGAGGATTGTTGTATCTATCATAATTGCGATAAAAACAATTATTCTTTTTTACAACCACAAAAACAGCATTATTATCAAAATCTTCTTTTGAAACAGATAACCCTAATGAGAAAGAAATCGTTTGGGTGTGAGCAAAATCGTTTCCAAAATCAGCATTATTACCCAAATAAGTACCAAAATCTTTCCATCTCGAAAATTCATATCCCATAGTTCCAATTAATGATAATGAACCATTTTTGATTTTATATACTGAAATAGGAGGTAATTTTGGGTCTTTAATATCTGACGATATTGCAATTTTTGCAAGAACATATAATTCACCGCGTTCTGCACTTCTGTATCGCCATTCACTGCCATAATTGTCAAAAACCCATTGGAGACCCGTATTTACAGAATTAAACTTAACTGTTATGTCGCCAATTTTGATCGATAAATTTTCTGTTAATGCTTTAAAACCTAAAGTTTTTTTACGCTCTTCGGCTTCTCTTTTCTCTTTTTCTTGTTTTTCCACATCGGCAAACAAAGATTGTGCTTTTTTGGCTTCATCTGTACCACTAAATTGTTCAATTAGTGCATTTAATTCCAATTTAGCATTTTCATAATCATTGTTTGCCAAATATTGTTGCCCTTTAGACAATCGAATTTGAGGAGTATTTTGCAATTCCTCAATTGTCTTTTTGCAATCCGCTAACTCTTTTTGAAGTTTGTCATAATCAGACTGCTTCACACCATTGTTGCAACTTGTTATTAACAAAGCAACAAAAATAATTAATTTAAAATTTTTAATGTTCATTTTTATATGCTTAAATTGAATACAAATAATTTCTCAAAACCAGCGCGCTCATAATATTGTAATTCTTATAAGTTTCGGTAACGGATTTATACATTTTGTTGTTGCCTTTGATATAGAGAACGCCGTCGAGAATGGGATACACAGCAAACAAATCATCAAGGTATGACCTTTGATTGGCGTATTCTATACTGAGTTTTGTCCGGTTATTCATAAATGGCAAAATTTACAGTGTTTTTTTCTTCTTTCATTCCTAAATTGCTATTTGTCTTTAATTTCGTATTCTGTGTTTAATTCATTCAATACCTTGCCAATCAAAAATTTTCGCTTTGCTTTCAACTCAAAAGCCGTTTTTACTTTTTGTGAAATACTATCTGTTATTTCTTTTTCTAAAACAGGAATTGCAATTTGTTTCAATCGTTCCTCTCGTAAGTGCGGAATAGTTGTGCCGATTACGGTTCTGCGGATTGCAGGATTGTAGCCTGTTTCTTTCAAAGAAAGAACAACAAAAAGATATTCAGGCGTTATATTATATTCGTTTTGTTTAACTCTGATTCGTGCAATACCGGACGCAATAATAGCCTTGTCTGCCTCTGTAACTATTGCCGTTTGCCCGATTTTTCCGTCTTTGGTAAAAAGAATGTCGCCTGAGTGTAATTCTTGATTGACAGCATTATAAATATCTTGCGGAATAAAATAATCGGGAAACAAGTCAATTTCGTGATTGACAATGTCGGAAGTTCGGATAAAAGCGTAATCTGTTGCCTGTTTGTTTAGGTAAATATCGTAATTTGCGCTGCCGACTTCGTCTCCTTTTTTCACATCTGCAATCTTGCCTAATTTTATTGTTTCAAACTTTGTTTTCAATTCCTTTTCATTATCAGCAAAAAATGGTAAATGACAAGTCGCATTCCAAATATCAAACTC
>JAITOO010000138.1 GCA_031289875.1 Flavobacteriaceae bacterium | reverse complement strand
AGTTAGGTTTTTAAGTGAATCCGAAGAAAATATTTTCTTCGGATTTTTTCATATTCCAAGTTCTTCTCTATTAATCTGTACGACTTCCACACCGGCGTTTTGCAGAAATTCAAGACCTGCCGTATCGGAGTACGGATCGATGTAAACCAGTCGTTTAATTCCCCCTTGATGAATGAGTTTACAGCATTCTCTGCACGGCGAGAGCGTGATGTAAAGCGTTGCTCCCGAACAGGATTGTGTGGAATCTGCAACTTTTAAAATCGCATTTGCTTCGGCATGAAGTACATACCATTTGGTAAATCCGTTTTCATCTTCGCAGATATTTTCAAAACCTGTCGGCGTGCCGTTGTATCCATCGGAGATGATCATGCGGTCTTTCACAATCAACGCCCCGACTTTTTTCCGTTCGCAGTAAGAGAGTTTTCCCCATTCCAGCGCCATTCTCAGATAAGCTATGTCGTATTTTGTTTTCATGATGTGCTAAAAATTCTGATGAGTAGTTGTTGTTTTCGTTTCAAATTTAGTGATTATCAATGATATTCAATCTTATTTTCAAGAGTAGAAAACTGTACTTCGTATAATTTTCGGTAGTAGCCGTTTTGTGCCAGCAGCGTTTTATGAGTTCCCATTTCCACAATTCTGCCATGGTCTAACACAATGATTTTGTCCGCATTTTGAATGGTGGACAGGCGGTGCGCAATGATAATGGAAGTCCGTCCGTGCGTGAGTTTTTCCGTTGCCTTTTGTAGCAAGGCTTCGGAATGCGTATCAATAGACGATGTCGCCTCGTCCAGCACTAAAATTGACGGATTGTACAAATAGGCTCTTAAAAATGAAATTAACTGTCTTTGTCCCAGAGAAATAGAAGCTCCGCGCTCACTAACTTCGTAATGATATCCGTTGGGCAGACTCATGATGAAATCGTCAATCTGAATTTCTTTTGCGGCGTTCCGAATCTGTTCGTAAGTTATCTTATTGTTTCCCAATGTGATATTTTCTAAAATTGTGTCATTGAATAGAAAAACTTCCTGCAAGACGACGGCAATATGCGACCGCAGATTTTTTAGCGTAAAGTCTTTAATGTCAGTCCTATCCACGTAAATATGCCCGCCCGAAATGTCGTAAAAACGGCTTAACAGATTGATAATCGTAGATTTGCCGGCTCCTGTTGCTCCGACAATTGCAACTTTTTCGCCTTTTGATACTTCAAAAGAAAGGTCTTTCAATACCTCTTCTTCTTGAATATAAGAGAAATACACGTGTTCAAACTTGATATTTCCCTCGACAGATTTCTTTTCAATTTTTCCCCTGTCGGGAAGTTCGTGATGAGAATCCAGCATGGAAAAAACTCTTTCCGAACCGACAATTCCTTGTTGAATGTTGTTGAATCTATCAGCAATTTGTCTCATGGGGCGCACTAACATGTTGATATAGTAAGTGATAAAAATAATGACCACACCGGGCGAAATGTTGTATTTGTGAAAAACGCCGTATCCGACGTAAAAAATGATAACGCCCGTGATGACTCCGACAATCACATCAACCACAGGGAAGAAAAGCGAAAAATAAAGTACGGTTTTCAGGTAGGCTTTTTCTAATTTCTCGTTGATTTTGAAGAAATTGCGGTATTCTTTTTCCTGCCGGTTGAACAACTGCACAATGTACATTCCCGACAGGCGTTCCTGCACGAAGCTGTTTTGGTTCGCCATTTGCGTGCGTTCTTCGCCAAAAGCGCGTTTAATGGATTTCTGGAAAATCCTCGTTACCAGAATCATAACAGGAAAAATGCAGACAGTGATTGCAGTCAGCGGGATATTCGTTTGATACATCGCTACCAAAACGAAAATTACGCAGAGAATGTCGCCGAACATCATTAAAATTCCATCGGTGAAAATGGTTGAAATCGTTTCTATGTCAGAGACAGAGCGCGTTACCAGCACGCCGATGGGCGTTCGGTCAAAAAAGGCAGATTTGAAATATACCAGCTTCTTGTACAGCCTGATGCGCAGATTTCTGATAACGTTTTGCGCCAAATGGTTTGAAGCGTAAACGAGCAGAAACTGAAAGAAAATCTCGCCTATTAACATTAAGAAAATGAGTAGAATAGAGTGAAATAACCCAAAGTAATCTTTGTTTTGGATTATATCTCTGTCGATTGCCCTCCCGACCAAAACGGGTCGGTACGCCGTTATGGAAGCCAGACATACTGCCACAACAAGCGTAGAATAAAACCAAAAAGGGTGTTTCATTCCCAATTTCAGCAGGCGGGAAAGCGTTTGCCCTACTGTTGTTTGGCGGTTTGAATATTCTTTTGCGCTCATAAAATGAGTGTCAAAGTTACGGTTTTTTGCTATTTTTTCTAAAAATATAGGGTCTGCTTTTCTTCTGAATTTATAGCACGCTCGGCAGATAAAGCCGACTTTTTCCCCCAAGGAAATATCTTTCAAAAATGCGCTGAGATTAGTCGCCCACTTCTGCTTGACAAGAAAGGCAGAGTATTCCACCGCTGGTCTCCGGGAAGATATGGAAAAACTGTTATGCCGA
>JAITOO010000116.1 GCA_031289875.1 Flavobacteriaceae bacterium | reverse complement strand
CAAACAAATATTGAAGGAATTTACGCCATCGGCGACATCAACATCTATCCGGGCAAACTGAAATTGATTCTTTGTGGTTTCCATGAAGCTACTCTGATGTGCCAGAGTGTCTATCAACGTCTCAATCCCGACAAAAAATACGTGTTGAAATACACAACCGTCGGAGGCGTGCAGGGCTTCGATGGAACAGTGAAAGAAGCGGAAAAAGCAGTGGTAAAAGCTATTGATTAGAAAATTCCAACGGTTATTTTTTCTCCAATAGATTTTTTAGCAAAGCGATTTGCTCGTCTTTTGCCTGCAACAGTTTTTCGTACACTTCTTTGTTTTCAGGTGAAACGTTTCTACATATCCTGTCTGCCTCATCAAGAAATAGCTTTGATTAATAACTTTTCGCCAACATCGCTGAAAAATTCTTTGGTTATTATTTCCGTTATTCATTTTTTGGGGTTCTTAATGTCTATTGCAACATCCGGACTATATTTTACAGGATTTGAACAATACAATAAATAAATGGCAGGAGAAAAACCAATCGTTAAAACCGGCGATTGAAAGAGGAAATTGAAAAGTTAAAAAAACACTTCCTCTACACGTAACCCCGATAAATCAAATAAAACCGCTGAAAAATTTCAGCGGTCTTGGCTAATAATAAATAAATAATAAAGTTTAAATGTGTGTATGTTGAACGACTTAGTTTGTTGTGTTCGTTGGAATGAACGACTGGCGTACACGGAATATCGACTTGCTTGTTGCTTCAATGAAAAATTGAAGTTTGTTGTCCGAAGCGTTTGTCGAAATACCCCCCCCTTTCCGCTAACGATAATAGACTGTTTCGCACAATTTTATGGAAAATATTCCTTTAAAAAGGGTTGCTGTTATAAAAAATAATAACAACCCTTTTCGGATTTATGAAAAAAGTCTATTTATTTCAAATATTTCCTGAAAACAAAATAAAAGGCTCGCACTTGATAAGAATAATCTTGCCAAACGATATAAAGCTGGAATTTTACATTCTTCTTGATAATAAAAATCTTTCAAAATTGTTTCAAAAATCTCTAATTTCCAGAAATGTTAAATGAAGTAAAAGGATTGTTTAATTATCAAAATTTGAAAACACTTTACTAAACATAACAATTCTTTGTGTTAATTAATGGTGCAAAGATATATAAAAAAACTTTTACTGACAAATATTTTTTTTCTATTTCATTTAAAACATGAATTAAAATATTTGTAGTAAATATCTTAAAAATGTGGCAAATAAAGAGATAGAGAGGTGCTAAAACAACTTTTAATTAAATAAAATAAATTGCAATTTAGAAGATTTTAAACAAGAAAAAAGAGTTATCAAATAGTTTTGGAAGAAAATAAGCCAAAAAACTGTACTTTTGATTTTAAATTTTTACGAAAAAATATGTTTACAGATGAATATTTTATGAGGCTGGCTTTGCAACAGGCAAAAGAGGCGTATGAGAAAGGAGAAGTGCCTGTTGGAGCGGTAGTTGTTGCGGATAATAAAATTTTGGCAAAAGCCTACAACTTGACGGAGACTTTAACGGATGTTACCGCTCATGCGGAAATGCAGGCGATTACGGCAGCAAGTAATTATCTTGGAGCTAAATACCTTAACGAATGTACGTTGTATGTTACCTTAGAACCTTGCGTGATGTGTGCGGGCGCATTGTTTTGGTCGCAAATCGGCAGGGTAGTGGCAGGTGCGCGCGATGAACACAGAGGCTTCACAACTCGAAATGTTTCTCTTCATCCCAAAACAGAATATCTCTGCGGTGTGTTGGAAAAAGAATGTTCTCTGCTGATTAAGGATTTTTTCAGGAATAGAAGAGGGTGTAATTTCAACTAACAAATGCAACATTAGGTAGATAAAAATGTAATTTGCTGTTTTTTAAAATTTACTTTCTGAATTTGCAAAAAAAGTTGCATTCACTTGTTGAATCCTCAAAAATAGTTGCAAGTTGTAAAGTGAAGAAAAAATTTAGTGAAATATCTTATTTTTGCCAAAAATCATGAAAATAACTCTGCTTGCTATCGGGAAAACAAATTCCAAAGAATTGAACTCTTTAATGGAAGAATTGGAAAAAAGATTACCTTCTTATATTAAATATAAGCGAAAAGAACTCTCTGATGTGAAAAATGCTAAAAATCTTTCAGAAACTGAATTGAAAAACGCAGAAGCAGACTTAATTCTTTCATTTTTAAATAGTTCCGATGCAATGATTCTTCTGGACGAAAAAGGTGAGGAATTGACATCTGTGGAATTTTCGCGATTTTTAGAACAGCAAATGTCTCATTCTGTGAAACATATAGTTTTTTGCATAGGAGGTGCGCTTGGATTTTCGGAAAAAATTTATAACTTGCGTCCGCAGAAAATTGCCCTTTCCCGAATGACTTTCACTCACCAAATGGTGCGTTTGTTTTTCACGGAACAGTTATACAGAGCGTTCAGCATTTTACAAAGAAAACCGTATCACAATGAATAACAACGAATTGAAATTAAACGCCGTAGATATTCTCTTAATTCTTGCTCTTTCTGTTTTGGCGCAGTTTGTAACAATGGTTTTGACGCTTCCCGCAAAAATTTTTCATTTTGACGAATTTTTATTGATGCCGATAGCCGAAATCGCCCTATATGCAGCCACTTTTGCCGCATATTATTTTTTAGTCATGAAACCAAGAAACCAAGTGTTCAGATTTCGTTTTGCTCCGAAGCAGATAGGGCTGTTTCCCGTTGTTATTCTGATGTTTACAGGCATGATAATTGTGGCGGAATCTGTCATAAGTTTGATGCCCGACGACGGCGTATTTTTCGGAAAACTTCACCAACTCATGTCCGACGCTTTATGGGGCAATTTTGAAAGACACCCGTTGATTACCATTTTTCTGGCAGCAATTTTAGCGCCTGTTTTGGAAGAACTTTTTTTTAGAGGGCTTATTCTCAAAGGCTTACTAAACAACAACGTGAAACCTGTGTGGGCAATTGTCGTTTCCGCCGCTATTTTCGGAGGAGTACATATTTTCCCTTGGCAGGTAGTCGGCGGTTTTTTGGCAGGACTGATTTTGGGTTTGGTTTTTTACAAGACCGGAACGCTGTTTTGGGGGATTATTTTGCACGTATTCAATAACTTATCAGGTATAATCTTGTACATTCGATACGGAGGAGAAGAAACTTCCGAAATTTTTCATTTCAACTCAACCCTCTATTTTTCAACAGGATTGATTTTGCTTTTAATTTTCGGATATTTATATTTAAAATTCACTAAAAATCATCAATGGAACTCTTATTAGCCACTCAAAACGAACATAAAAAAGACGAAATTTTATCAATGCTGCCCGATTTGAAGTTAAAAACTTTCAAAGATTTCAATTTTTCGGGAGAAATTGAAGAAACAGGCTCTACTTTTGAAGAAAACGCCCTCATTAAAGCCGAATTTGGCTACAATTTGAGCCAAATTACCTGTTTTTCTGACGATAGCGGATTAGTTATTGATTCGTTGGACGGAGCGCCCGGAATCTATTCCGCAAGATATTCAGGCACGGGTTCTTTTGCGGACAATATCGCCAAAGTTTTGAAAAATATGGCAGGACAGCCCCATCGTAAAGCCTGTTTCATTTGCGTAATTTGCCTTTTTGATGGCAAAGAACCAAGATTTTTCGAGGGAAAAATTCACGGAACGATTGCTGAAGAAATCAAAGGTTCGCATGGTTTCGGCTACGACCCGATTTTCATTCCCAACGGCTACGACCAAAGTTTTGCCCAACTTCCCGCCGAAGAGAAAAACCGAATCAGCCATCGCTCCATTGCTTTGCAAAAATTCTTTGAATTTTTGCAAAAATAAAAACCTCAATATTTCTGTCCACAGATATTCGTTGGAAACTCAAAAATTTATTGTGGAGCAAGCAGAACGTCGTTAATTACCTGAATCACGCCATTGGGCGTTTCCATAGGGTCGGAGATTTTCGTTCAGCGCAGGAATAAATCTGCCTGACAAAATATAAAACAGAAAGTTATCCCCTGCTTTTGTAGAAAATAAAAAACTTTATTTTTCTTTGATAATTACTGCCTCCATTGGTTTCAAATCTACCAATTCAACATGATTTCCTGTTAATAAATCTTCTCCTTCAAGTTTCATGTTTTCAGGTATTTGCATTTCAGAGTCGCTGTTGTTTATTGCAAACACAATGCTTGAATTTCCGTCTGAACGGCGGTAAACAAGCAAATCGCCTTCGGCAGCCAGCCATTCTATATGGGCAGAACTCAGCGCAGGATTGTCTTTTCGGATTTTGATGAGTTTTTTGTAAAAATCGTTCCATGATTTGTTGAAGCCGACCGCAATTTTTTCTTTCTGAGAATCAGGGTGGAAAGGGTTGTTTGTTTCCGGCTCGAAAGTCATGTCGTCCCACCAGAGCGGTTTGCGGTCGTCGGGGTCGTCTGTTCCCCACATTCCCATTTCGTCGCCCGCCCAAATCTGCGGAGAGCCTAAAAACGTATATTGAAAAATCAAATAGTTTTGCACTCTGCGGTAGGTTTCTTCGTCGGGTTTTCCCGTCAAAATGTTCAGATTGTCCGTTGGTTTGAAATTGAATTTGAATTTGTCCTTGTTGTAAAAATCAGTCAAAATCCTTTCCATGTCATGTGAGCCGCTCATCATCATTTGAGTTTGTTTGGTATAGTCGGGCATCGGGTCAAACACCTGATTCAGTCGTTCTTTTAATTTTTCCGCTCCGCCGTATTCTACGGATTTTGCAAAGAAATCGCGCGCAGGTTTGTAGGCTTGATAGAGCATTACGGCATCGAACATATCGCCTTGCAGATAAGGCATTGGGTTCATCATTCGGTCAGGCCACTGTTCCCACCAGATTTCGCCAATCAAATAGCATTCAGGATTAACGGAACGGCAAAATTTTCGATAATCACGCCAAAAATCCAGCCCGATTTGGTCGGCGACGTCTAAACGGTAGCCATCTACGCCGTCGGAAAAGTTACCGTCGCCGTTCGGGTCTAACCACCTGCGGGTTACATCGAAAATATGCTGTTTTACGGGTTCATAAATATTCCCCTTGTAAGGGTGTCCGCTTGTGCGGTTTTCGACATCAACTTTTTTTAATTCAGGAAGTTCCGATACGCCCGCCCAGCCGCTGTACTTGATTCCGTTGGGACTGTCGGGGGTGTTGAAACTCTGGATTTCGTACCAGTCGGCATATTTGGATTTTTCTTTGTTTTTCAGAATGTCTTTCCATGCCCAAAACGCAATCCCCGTGTGATTCCACGAATAATCCAACACGACTTTGATATTCCTTTTGTGAGCCTCTTTGATAAGTTTCAAAAACATCTTGTCGGCTGAGGTGAAATGCCATGTTTTCGGGTGGGTCGGATTTTCATTCTGCATCAGTTTCAAATCCCCTTCAGGGTCGTTGCCGAAAGTGATGTCAATGTGATGAAAATTTCTTGCATCGTATTTGTGAGAGGAAGGAGAGTCGTTTAACGGATTGATATACAGTGCAGTAATACCTAAATTTTGAATATAGTCCAATTTATCAATAATTCCCTGTAAATCACCGCCGTATCTTCTTGTCTGAATGTTGTTATCGTAATAATCTTTATCGCTTTTTGCTTTGTCGTAGTCTTTGTACCAATCAGAAGTCCATTGTGTTATTTTCCAGTTAGCCGGATAGTTGTGAGGCCACGCGCCTTGCATCCAAGCGGGTTTGGGGTCGTTGAGATTGTCTCCGTTTCGAAATCTTTCTGCAAAAATCTGATACCAAACAGCATTTTTCGACCATTCGGGCGGCTGGGTGAAAGCCAAAATTTCGTTCTCTACCGAAGGTTTTTGGGTGCTGCAAGCGTTGAAAAGATTAAACAATGGAATCATCAGTGACAAAATTGCAATTTTTTTCATGAAAAATAAATTTTCAACAAAGATATTTACAAATTTTTAACAAAAAAATATGATTTTTGTTATGTCAATCTTTTCATTCTCAAAATATTGATTAAATTTTTAAATCATAAAGCCTTGTAAACAAAAAGTTGTACCTTTGAGTTCTTAATTTCAAGATTCATCGAATGATACTGAATTATTTTACTGATAACGATTTATATAAATTTTCCGTAATGCATGCTATTCAAAAGTTATATCCTTGGGCTTATGTGCATTATGATTTTATCAATCGAGGAGAAGATAATTTTCCCGAAGGCTTTGCCGAAAGGCTGAAAGAGGAAGTCGCAAATATGGCAGCCCTCAAAATGACCAAAGAAGAGAAGAAATTCATGCTGAAAAGATGTTATTTTCTCGACCCGTTTTTCATTGATTTTTTGGAAGGATACCGCTACAACCCTGAGGAAGTACACATTTCTCAGGAAGGAGGAAAACTCAATCTTTACATCGAAGGCTACTGGTACAGAACCGTCCTTTGGGAAGTTGCGCTAATGGCTTTGATTTCAGAACTTTACTTTGAGATGACCAATTCCAAACCCAAAGATACCGAAGAAAAAGCAAGAGACAAAGCATTGGCTCTCAAAGAAATACAGGCAGATTATTCCGAGTTCGGCACGCGCAGGCGCTATTCTTTTGATGTTCATGACAAAGTAGTGAAAACGCTTCAAGAAAATTCGGGAGACTGTTTCAAAGGCACGAGCAATATCTATCTGGCGATGAAATACAACACTACGCCTATCGGCACGATGCCTCACGAATGGTTCATGTATCACGGCGCAGTGTTCGGCTACCGTTCCGCCAACACCAAAGCATTGGAGGCTTGGGTGGATGTTTTTCAGGGAAGTTTAGGAATCACATTGACAGACACTTACACAACCGACGCTTTTCTGCATTCTTTCAATCTGAAACAGGCGAAACTTTTTGACGGTGTGCGCTGCGACAGCGGAGACTCACTTGTGTTTCTGGAAAAAGTGATACAATTTTATAAGGATAACCGTATCGACCCGACTTCTAAAACGATAGTTTTCAGCGATTCTCTGAACTTGGAAGAAGTCAGGAAAATAAAATCTCACGTAAACGGCAGAATACACGATACTTACGGTATCGGGACATATCTTTCCAACGATGTTGGCGCAAAACCGCTGAATATGGTCATCAAGCTGACGCACGTGAAACAGACCGCAAACGATAATTTTCTCAATGCCGTAAAACTCTCCGATTCTACCGGAAAATACAC
>JAITOO010000224.1 GCA_031289875.1 Flavobacteriaceae bacterium | reverse complement strand
CGTTGATAGACACTCTGGCACATCAGAGTAGCTTCATGGAAACCACAAAGAATCAATTTCAGTTTGCCCGGATAGATGTTGATGTCGCCGATGGCGTAAATTCCTTCAATATTTGTTTGATAATCAAGAGAATTGTTTACTTTAATCGCATTTTTTTCAATTTCCAGTCCCCAGTCGGCGATAGGTCCCAATTTTGGGGTCAAGCCGAAGAGAGGAATAAATTCGTCCACTTCTTGGCGAGATTTTTCGCCTTCTTTTTCGATAATCACAGCTTCCAAACGGTCTTTGCCTTCCAAACCGACTATTTCGGCAGGCGTGATTAATTTTACTTTTCCTTGATTTTTGAGTTCCTGTACTTTCTCGACGGAATCCAGCGCCCCGCGGAATTCGTTTCTTCGGTGAACTAATGTCAGTTCTGAGGCAATGTCAGCGAGGAAAATCGTCCAGTCTAAGGCAGAATCGCCGCCGCCTGCAATCAGAATGCGTTTTCCGCGCAAATTTTCGGGATTTTGAACGAAATAGGAAACGCCTTTTTCTTCATAATCTGAAATATTGTCAATCAACGGTTTGCGAGGTTCAAAACTTCCCAAACCTGCGGCAATGGCAACAGCTTTCGCCTGATGTTTTGTGCCTTTATTGGTGGTAACGATAAACGTTCCATCTTCCTGTTTATCGATGGTTTGTGCAATTTCGTTGAGCGTAAAGCCCGGCTCGAACTGCTTAATCTGCTCGTAGAGGTTTTTGACCAAATCTGCGGCAGTAATCATCGGGTAGCCCGGAATGTCAAAAATCGGTTTTTTTGGGTAGATTTCGGTGAGCTGACCGCCGATTTGCGGAAGAGCGTCGATAATGTGGCAGCGCATTTTCAGCAAGCCTGCTTCAAAAACGGCGAACAATCCTGTGGGGCCTGCGCCGATTAATAGAATATCTGTCTGTATCATAATCAATTACGAATCGCTTTGAGAGTCGTGAGTTTTTAATTATTTCTTAAAAAAATTTTATAAATCTTTTTGTTTTTTCGTGCGCTAATATACAATTTTCTTAAAAATATCGTTACAGTACGCTGATTTTGGGTCTTATGCCATCGGATTTTTCCTCCAAAAACAATTGTCCACGCAGCAGGCTTTTGATTAGTTCCGAAAATTTTTCGATAAAAGTCTGCCGAATTTGAGTTACCGAATAGATGAGGGAAATTTCCCGCGACGGCGGAGATTGGAAATACCGTACGTTTTTTTTGTCGTTTTCGTGCAGATTTTCGGCTTCCATCAAAGGCAGAATCGTCCAGCCGTAGCCTTCATTGACCAAACTTACCAAAGTGGAGAAACTGCCGCTTTCTAATTTTACGTTGGAGTTAATCTGCTCTCTATGCTGGCACAAATCCAAAATGTTGTCTCTGAAACAATGTCCTTCTTCGAGCATCAGCAAATCGTCGAAATCCAGATTTTTAATATCCATCGTTTTTTCTTTGTATGAAGGATAATCAGTGGACAGATAGGCGACTAATGGTTCTCTGTACATGGGTTTTTCAGCGATTTGATAATCGCGGAGCGGCGTGCTGGCAACTCCGAAATCTATCGTACCGTCTTTCAGCGCTTTTACCATGTCTTCTGTTTTCAATTCCCTGATTATCAAATTGGATTCCGGATATTTCACTTTGAAAGTCTTGTAAAATATCGGAACTAAGGTCGGCAAAATGGTAGGAATGATGCCCATAATCACTTCGCCATTCATGCTTTTTTTGTCTTCTTCGACTAATTGGAAAAGTTTGTGAGCTTCGCTTAAAATTAGTTTTGCCTGATTGATGATTTTCTGCCCTGCATGAGTGATTTTAATAGGATTAGAAGTGCGGTCAAAAAGTTCCACATCCAATTCTTTTTCAAGTTTTTGAATTTGCATACTCAGCGTAGGCTGGCTTACGAAAGACTTGTCTGCCGCTACAGTAAAATTTTTATATTCTGCGACAGCCAAAACGTAATGGAGTTGAATTAAGGTCATGGATTCAGGTTTATTATATCAGTCTGCAAGGTACTAAGTTTCTTTGAAAGGGAAAAATTTTTATTTTTTTGTAACCTTTTGACTTGTTTTTTCGTATATAGAATTGAAATGGATATGCAAAGGAGATTTTCACAGCATAACAATTTTATTATAAATACGTTATAATTTAGAAGAGATTAAAAAAAGAATGAGACAATTAAAGATAACCAAGCAGGTAACTAACCGAGAAACTGCCTCTCTTGACAAGTATTTGCAGGAAATTGGAAAAGTAGATTTGATTACTGCCGACGAGGAAGTGGAGTTGGCGCAACGCATCAAGGCAGGAGACCGCGTGGCGTTGGAAAAATTGACCAAAGCTAATCTGCGTTTCGTCGTTTCTGTTGCAAAACAGTATCAAAATCAGGGGCTTAGTTTGCCGGATTTAATTAACGAAGGAAATTTAGGATTGATAAAAGCAGCCAAACGTTTTGATGAAACGCGCGGTTTCAAATTTATTTCCTACGCCGTTTGGTGGATTCGCCAATCCATTTTGCAGGCATTGGCGGAACAGTCTCGAATTGTGCGGCTTCCGCTGAACAAAATCGGGTCTATCAACAAAATCAATAAAGCCTACGCCCATTTGGAACAGGAACATGAACGTGCGCCGTCAGCAGCGGAATTGAGCGAGGTTTTAGACATGACCGAAGATGACATCAAAGAGTCGATGAAAAATTCAGGACGCCATCTTTCGATGGACGCTCCGCTTGTAGAAGGCGAAGAATCAAATCTTTACGACGTTTTGCGTTCAGGCGAATCTCCAAGTCCTGACCAAGAGTTGATGCTGGAATCCTTGCAAATCGAAATCGAAAGGTCCTTGTCCACTCTGACCCCGAGAGAAGCGGATTTAATCCGGCTGTACTTTGGTTTGAGCGGTCAGCACCCGATGACTCTGGAAGAAATCGGCGAGACTTTTGATTTGACGAGAGAGCGTGTGCGCCAAATCAAGGAAAAAGCTATCCGCAGACTGAAACACACAAGCAGAAGCAAAATTTTGAAATCGTATATCGGAAAATAAAAGAATTGCGGTTTTGGAAATATAAGGGCTGTCGAAAAATTTTTGACCGCCTTTTTTCAAAAAAATCTATACAAAGATTTTTTCTTTTGCAATTTTTAATTTATTTTTGCCGTCCATTTCAAGTGATGCTCATGTGGTGAAATTGGTAGACACGCTATTTTCAGGGGATAGTGTCCTTAGGACGTGCCGGTTCGAGTCCGGCCATGAGTACAAAAACACTTTAATCAGTT
>JAITOO010000127.1 GCA_031289875.1 Flavobacteriaceae bacterium | reverse complement strand
GGAAAGGAAATTTTAGAGAAAATTTTAGATAAAAAACTACCCGAAAAACAAGAGGTGAAAAGTATCACAGAAGAAACTGCAAACACGGTCATTGATATGAAAATTGAAAAAGAGTTCCTTGCAAGGCTGGAAGAACTCAAAGAAAAATTCAAAAACTTATAACTTCCTCATTTACAAATTAATTAAAAACCGAACGGTATCAACGCCGTCGGCATAGTCGTTGATTTTCGGGTTTTGAGTTTCCCCGAACGGAACGCAGGCTTTGCCGCCAATTTCGCCGTTTCCCACCGTGCATTGGATTTTCTCATGATTGTCCGACACAAATTTTTCGACTTCGGAAAAATCTTGATAACGCTTGAAAAACAGCACTGCCAGCGGACTGTATAACGCATCGGATTCTTTTAGCAAAACAAAATTATTCTCCCAGAAAATGTCTTTGTTCAGCAGGTAAACTGCCTTGTTGTAATCGTAATTGTTGGCGTATTTATTATGATTGACAACGTTTTGATACGGTAGAAACGCCTTGAAAATCAAATCCAAATCATGATTTTCAGGAATAAAAATCTGCGTTACGTTTCGGCAGCCCAAACCAAAATACAAAAAAACATCTTGGGCGAAATTTTTTAAATCATCGTCGGACTCGCTGCCTGTAAAAACCGCCAGCGAAGTACGGTTTTTACGGATAATATGCGGAACTTGACTGAAATAATATTCGAAGTATCGTGCTGTGTTGTCGCTGCCCGTTGTGATAACTGCATCGTAATCATTTAATCTTGAAATAAATTCAAATTCAATTTCGGGACAAAATTCTTTCCAGAGATTCAGAACAAAAGGAATTAAAACATCATCTTTGGACGAAAGTTTAATTTTGGCGCGGTTTCCCGTCAGCAGAACGCACAGGCAGTCGTGCAACCCGACCATCGGGATATTTCCTGCCAGTACCAAACCGATATTTTTCGGTTCGTTTGATTTCAAGTTATAGCCGGTCAGCCAGTTGGATATGATTTCTTCCGAAAGAACCTTTCCCCAATAATTCAAAGCGTATAAAATGTTTTCTCTCGTGAACCATGGATTTTTTTGTTCCGCAAGGCGGATTACATTTTCATATTCGTAATAAACTGCCGATTTTTCGGTTTCTTTTATGACAAATTGACGAATCAAACTGCCAATGGTCGATAAAGACTTAATTCTTGTTGTAAAATTCATTAATAATATATTAAATAATTGTAGAAAAATTCTTAATTTTGCCTGCAAAAATACGCGAAAAATAATTATGGCTATAAAAATTACAGACGAATGTATAAACTGCGGAGCTTGTGAGCCTGAATGCCCCAACAACGCAATTTACGAAGGTGCAGTCGATTGGGAAATGTCTGACGGGACAGATTTAAAAGGAATAGTTGTAACAAAATCGGGTTTGCAGATTGAGGTTGATGCGCCTCAGAAGCCTGTTTCAGATGATGTTTACTATATTGTGGCGGACAAATGCACAGAGTGTATAGGCTTCCACGATGAGCCTCAGTGCGCGGCTGTTTGTCCGGTGGATTGCTGTATTCCTGACGAAGACCACGTCGAAACGCACGAGGAATTATTAGCAAAAAAGGAATTTCTACATCTTTAAAAAAAGCAAAAACAAATAATAAAATTCACTTAAATCAACGAAACTTAATGAGAAAATACAATTTCAGCGCAGGACCCTCCACTTTGCCCTCAGAGGTTCTTCAACAGTCGGCAGAGGCAATCTTGAATTTCAATAATAGCGGGCTTTCTTTGATAGAAATTTCCCACCGAAGCAAAGATTTCATCGCGGTTATGGATGAAGCCCGAACTTTGGTAAAAAAATTGATGAAACTCAACGACACTCACGAAGTCCTATTTTTGCAGGGCGGAGCGACTTTGCAGTTTGCCATGGCGCCGCTCAATCTGCTGAAAACCAAAGCGGCATACGTGGACAGCGGAAATTTCGCTTCAGCCTCAATCAAAGAAGCAAAAAAAATCGGAAACATTGACGTAGTCGCTTCTTCCAAAGAAGACAATTATACCCATATTCCTAAAAATTATACAGTTCCAACCGATGTTGATTATTTGCACCTCACGGCGAACAATACGGTTTACGGGACGGAAATCAAGACTTTTCCCGAACTCCATGTGCCGATAGTCTGCGACATGTCTTCGGACATGCTGAGCAGAGATATGGATTTCAACAAGTTCGGGCTGATTTATGCCGGAGCGCAGAAAAATATCGGTCCTGCGGGAACGACTTTGGTCGTGGTGGATAAGACGCTTTTAGGCAAGACAGGACGCAATTTGCCGTCATACCTTGATTATCAGGTACATATTGACAAAGACAGCATGGCGAACACTCCCCCTGTTTTTGCGGTTTATGCTACTTTAATGAATCTCAAATGGTTAGAAAAACAAGGCGGCGTAGCAGGAATTGAAAAACAGAATAAAGCCAAAGCAGAACTGCTGTACGGCGAAATCGATAGAAACCCTTTGTTCAGAGGCGTTTGCGTGGAGGAAGACCGATCGCTGATGAACGTTTGCTTTTTCCTCAATGACGACGAAAAATATAAAACCAAATTTGACCAAATGTGGAAAGAGGCGGGCATTGTCGGAATTGGAGGATACAGAACCGTAGGAGGCTATCGTGCAAGTATTTACAACGCCATGCCGATAGAGGGCGTCCAACTTTTAGTTGAAGTAATGAAAGAATTGGAAAGAACGGCTTAATTTTTAAATAAAAAAATAAAAAAAAGGAAATAGGAATTTAAACCATAAGATAATGAAAATATTACCCAACGATGGTATTTCCGCAGAAGCGGTTAAGTTTTTGGAAGCCAAAGGATTTGAAGTTTTTAACGTCAAAGTGGCACAGGAGCAGTTGGCAAAATTTATTCAAGATAACAATGTAGAAGTTCTGCTCGTGCGAAGCGCAACCCAAGTCCGTAAAGACTTGATAGACAGTTGTTCAACGTTGAAAATTGTTGGAAGAGGCGGTGTCGGCATGGACAATATTGATGTTGATTATGCCCGAAACAAGGGAATCCAAGTGATAAACACGCCTGCGGCATCGTCGCATTCGGTGGCAGAACTCGTTTTTGCTCATTTTTTCACGTTGGTCAGAAACTTGCAGGAAGCCAACCGCAATATGCCGTTGGAAGGCGACCACAATTTTTCCAAATTGAAAAAAGCCTATTCCGATGCTTCGGAACTTGGCGGAAAAACGCTCGGCGTCGTCGGTTTTGGTAGAATTGGACAGGAAGTCGCAAAAATAGGTATTGGGTTAGGAATGAGAGTAATAGCCTCCGATGTTGAACCAATTACGAAAACGCTTACATTGGATTTTTTCGATGGACAAAAAGTTGATTTTCAGATAACTACGATCACATTAGATGAGGTTTTGAAAAATGCCGATTTGATTTCTCTTCATGTTCCAAAACAAAAAAAATATGTGATTGGAAAAGAAGAATTGGAAAAAATGAAGAAAAATGTCGTACTGGTAAACGCTTCGCGCGGCGGCGTAGTCGATGAAACGGCTTTGGCAGCAGCGTTGAACGAAAACAAAATTTGGGGTGCAGGTTTGGACGTGTTTGAAAACGAACCCACTCCGGAAATTACTTTGCTGATGAATCCGAAACTGTCGATGTCTCCGCACATTGGCGGAAGCACGCAAGAAGCACAGGATAGAATAGGAATTGAACTGGCAGAGCAAATAGTGCGGTTTTATCAAAAATAAAACGGCAAGGTGTTGTATAAAATTAAATATAAATTGAATGGTAAATTTTAAACCGTTTAAAGGACTGCACGTTAAGGAAGAAAACATCAACAAATTTCCGATGTACAGCCCTGAGATATATACAGAGGCAGAAATTAAAAGTAAATTAAGAGGAAAAAAAATATCATACATAGACGTTATCCGTGCTACTTTTGCCCGCGGCGAAGCTCCTTTGTCTGCAAGATTCAAAAAAGTACGGAAAAGGTTTGAGGAATATCTGGAACAACAAGTGCTGGAACAAGATGCCGCCGCAATTTACATTTATGAGCAAAAGAAACCTAACGGCGACACGTTCGGAGGGGTTATTGGTCTTGTTTCCGTTGATGATTTTAAGAATATGAATATCAAGGCGTCAGAGGATATTGTTGAAGAAAAACAAAAAGTTTTCTGCCAATTTTTAGACATTGTTCGTTTTCAGAGCAATCCTGTTTTGCTCGTTCACGAATCCAATCCAAAATTGGAAGTGATGACGGAATTAGAAAAGAAAAGCAAGCCTATCATTTATTTAACAGATGATTTTGGTATTATCCACAAAATGTGGAAGATAGAAAACCGATTGAAGTTGTCCCAGTTTAAAGAAACCATAGAAAAAATTCCGGAAGTCTATCTTGCCGACGGCACTTACCGCGTGGCGGGATCTGTCGCACATTCCGAAACTGTGAGAAAAAAGGGGAAAGGCAAAGGCAAAGATTTTTTGTGGGATTACGACCACTACGTCATGGCGCTGATGACCTCTCATCAATCCTTTAAAATCAGCGAATACAATCGGTTAATAAAAAGTATCGGCATGACGGAAGAAGAATTTTTAGAGAAGTTAGCCGAGCATTTTACCATAAATTTCAAAGGGACAACGCCGTATTTTCCCTCTCAAAAACATCATATCAGCATGTATTTGGACGGTGAATTTTACGGTCTGTACATCAAGCACGAGTATAGAGGCAAGCCCGAAGGTGTAGGGAATTTGGATGCTTATCTATTTGAAAAATATCTACTTAGCCTGATTCTTCAAATGAAGGAAAACGACAAGCGGATTTCCTTTATCAAGGGAACGGGAAATATGGATGGCATTTTGGATTTAAAAAAAGCGGTGGACAACGGAGAATATAAAGCAGGTTTCGGATTTTACCCTGCGCCCTTGCCGGATTTGCAAAAAGTTGCCGATTTAGGTTTGAAAATGCCGCGAAGAACCGCCTACGTCGAACCGAAACTTCTGTCGGGATTGATTATTTTTGATATGAAGTGATGTCGATTTGGCAGTGAGA
>JAITOO010000082.1 GCA_031289875.1 Flavobacteriaceae bacterium | reverse complement strand
TTTTTTATTTTTCCTCAAGCGTGATTATCACTTCCAATTCTTCAATTCGGGAGTTGGAAACTTTTGTGATGATGAATTTCTTGTTTTTGTACACGATTTCTTCTTTCAAGGTCGGAATGTCTTCCGTCAGCGAGATGATAAATCCGCCCAGCGAAAAGTATTCGTCATTTTCGGGAATGTCCAAATCGTATTTTTCGTTGAGGTAATCGACTTCGAGTTTGGCGGAAAACAAATAATGATTTTCTTCGATTTCTTTTTCGATGTTCAAAACCTTATCGTGTTCGTCTTCAATATCGCCGAAAAGCTCTTCTACAATATCTTCCAGCGTTAGCAGCCCCGACGTTCCGCCGTATTCGTCCAAGACGATGACGAGACTTTTTTTCTTTTTCATCATGCGGTTCATCACGTCCTGAATCGGCGTGGTTTCATGCACGATTTCGATAGGAATCAAAATGTGCCTGATTTCTTTCGGTTTTTTGAACAAATCAAACGAGTGGACATACCCGATGATATTGTCGATGTTATCCCTGAAAATCACTATTTTAGACAAACCTGTTTCGATGAATTTCTGTTTCAGGCTTTCAATACTGTCGTTGATGTTCGCCGCCATGATGTCCTTTCGGTGAATGATGCAGTTGCGCGCTTGCAAGTCGGAAAAGTTCAAGGCATTTTTAAAAATATGTACCTCCGAGTCAATTTCTTCGTTGGAATCTTTGGTTTCTTCAATCTGTTCATCGAGGAAATAGGCGAGTTCTTCTTTGAGGAAAATCGGCTGGTTTTCGTCAGGATTTTTGTCGCCCGTCAATTTTAGAAAGAGATTGGTTAAAATTCCCACGAACCACGTAACCGGCGAGAGCAGCCAGTAAAAAATCAGCGCAATCGGCGCAAAAAAACGAAAAAGTTTATTGGAAAAGATGTTGAATACGATTTTCGGCAGAAACTCGGCAGTAATCAAGATGATGAGCGTTGAGACGACGACCTGCAAAATCATTATGAAAGCATCGGGAAGGAAAGATGCGAATCTTAACCAGTGAATGAGAATCCCTCCCATAAAATAACCGTAAACCACTAAGGCAATGGTATTTCCGACAATCATTGCAGTCAAGTACTGTTTGGAATGGTCAGCCAAAAAAATGGCAGCTTTGGAAGTGCGCGAAGATTTTTTACGCTCCAGTTCCGTCAGCATTCGGTTGGAACTGACATAAGCCATTTCCATTCCTGAAAAGAAAGCGGAAAAAACGATAGAAACAAATATGATAAAAAATTCTGCCACAGCGTATTATTGTTTTAAGTCCTTATAAGGCAACGTCCCGTGATTGTTTTTGAGTTTAAAATTCTTAAAATCCTGCGAAGCCTCGATTCCATTGTTGGAAATATTGGTCGTAATACCGTCTGCACGGTAGATTTTCACCGTGTCGTAGGTGAAGATTTCTTCATTTTTTTTATCCCAGAAAATGTGATTGGTTTTCAGCGTATCGCCGTCAGCATTGATGATTACGACATTATTTTTAGCTTCATACCAGCCGGTGGCTTCGATAATTTTGGCGTAATCTGCACGCAGGTAGCCGGGTTTGGGTTTGCCTTTTTCAAAAAAATCCAAATCCAAGCCTTTGTTGAAAACCGTGTAGGGAACTTTGGCAAATTCGTACATTTCAATCAACGGAGCGCGCAGTTTGACAGTGGTTTTCAGAGAGTCGGTCATTGTCAGTTCGGCATTAAAAATGCGCCGCGACGGAAAATCTGTTTTTTTGGTAGTTATACTTTCCACCTCGTTGTCTCCGCAAGAATGGAAAACAAACAGCCCGAACGCACTCAATAACAAACATTTCCCGATTTCCATATAATGACTGGAATTAAAGATGGATTAATCGTATTTTCTCTTTTTGAACCAAAAGGCATCGTCAAAATTAAATCCGATTTTCAAAGATACGAAATCTTCTTTAATCAATCCGTAGGTTTTTGCGCCTTTTTGTCCTGCTTCGATGCCGATATTAATCATAGACGGATTCGATTGTCCCTGACCGCGTTTGCCTATCGGGAAGCCTGCGCCGACAGATACGCCCCATTGATTGATTTCGTGATTATTGACCATCAGCCCTGAATTTTCATAATAAATTCCGTAGCGGTAAATCACTCGGCTGAAATAGCTTTTGAAACTGTTGAAGTTAGGCAAAAGCCAGCCTCCAAGCGCAATGCGGTATTTGTCCCTGTATTCGGCATTGTCTTCTGGAATTTTCATCGCAGACTGTTGAATGTATTTTCCTTCCAAAGCCAGCGCCCATTTCAGTTCTTTGCCGTAGGCAACTCCGACGGTGTAGGAAGACGGAATTTTGGTCGTGCGTTTTCCATTGATGTAATTTAATGTGTCTCTGGAAGTTATCACTCCCTGAGAGTTGTAATAGTAGGTGGAACGGAGAAAATCCACGTCGGTGTCTGTGTTATGTCCTAATGAATAAGTTGCGCCGAGCGTGAGTTTATGGTCTTTTTTTAATTTCTTTTGATAGGTTACGCCGAGCGTATAATCGAAAAAACTGAAATCTTGAATGTTTTTTGTGCCGTTAATCAGCGGAGCGTTCAACACTGCGATTTCTTCGTTTTTCTCCAACTCTCCCCATACGTAGCCGACTTTTGCCCCCAAAGACAGTTCTTTGTTGAGATTGCGGGAGTACATCAAGGCGGCGGTATGCAGTCCTCCGCGACCTGTGAGCAGGCTTTTTTCGGTGTCGTTGTCAATGTGAATGTCGTAGCCTACACTGGTGTAAGGTTGCAAAATTACGCCCATTCTGGAGTTTTTTCCGGCAGGGAAAGCCAAAGACAGGTTGGAAAGATAGCTTGTGGAACGGGAGTATTTTTCATCGGAAGTTTTGGATTGGACAGCGTCTGTGGTCAAAGCAACATTGAAACTCGCATAGTTCAGGTTTCTGTTGGCTGCGGGATTGGAAAAATTGGCTTCGTTGCCCAGTTCTGAAACATAAGTTGTCCCAATGCCTCCCATCGAAGAAATTATCAAATCGCCGTTGCGGCGGTCGTCTCCCATCCCGAAAGAGGAGTAGGGAGAGGTAGAAGTCTGCTGTGCTTTGACGGCAGCGGCTGATAAAAGTAGGAATATGAAAACGGTTGTTTTTTTCATTCAAATGAAATTTATAATTTGCAAAGATGTTAATAATGCACGGATTATAAAAATAAATCGTAACAAAAATATGTTAAAAAA
>JAITOO010000067.1 GCA_031289875.1 Flavobacteriaceae bacterium | reverse complement strand
CGGGTGGTGGCAACGATTACAAAGTCGTTTTCGCCAACCACTTTATACTTTACATAATAAAGTTTTGAATTTTCTTCGGTATAAATCACTTCCTCGTCAGACACCGCAGTTTTCGCCGCAGGGTCCCAATTTACCATACGCACACCTCTGTAAATCAATCCTTTATTGTATAAATCGACAAAAACATTGAGTACGCTTTCCGAGCGTTTTTCGTCCATTGTGAAAGCTGTTCTGTCCCAGTCGCAGGAGCAGCCAAGTTTTTTCAGTTGTTCCAAGATGATGCCGCCGTGCTTGTGCGTCCATTCCCAAGCGTGCGCAAGAAATTCCTCACGAGAAAGGTCTGTCTTTTTTATTCCTTCGGCAGCGAGTTTGGCAACCACTTTTGCCTCAGTGGCAATGGAGGCGTGGTCAGTTCCCGACACCCAGCAGGCATTTTTACCCTGCATTCTCGCACGCCGCACCAACACATCCTGAATGGTATTGTTGAGCATATGCCCCATGTGCAACACGCCGGTTACATTGGGCGGCGGAATGACGATGGTAAATGGCTCGCGCTCATCGGGTTCAGAGTGAAAAAACTTGTTTTCGAGCCAAAATTGATACCATTTTGCTTCAACTTCTTGTGGAGAATATTTTGCTGCGATTTCCGACATAATATTTAATTTTGAAAGTGCAAAGGTAATATTTAATGTGCTAATATGCCAACGGTATTAGTATCTGTATTTGAGTTGGATATACAATGGCTTGATTGGCGTTATCTACAATCCATCAGCATCAGATCCTTTTTTTGATTCTTTCTTAATCCCTAAATTTGCATTTACTAATTGAACTTAGGGAAGCCTTCTTTTCTATTAATTACTTGTTAATAAAAAAATCAGCGCTCGTTATGAAAAGTATTTTTATTCTTCTACATTTGTGAAGAAAGAATCTGTGTGAAAATTCTTTCGTTAAATGTTTTATAAACAACTGAAATTCAATAAAATATGGCAACTTATGTGGTGGTCGGTCTGCAATGGGGCGACGAAGGAAAAGGCAAAATCACCGATGTTCTGGCGGAAAAATCCGATTATGTAGTCCGCTATCAAGGTGGAAATAATGCCGGACACACCGTCTATGCAGGCGAAGATAAATTTGTACTGCACCTGCTCCCGTCGGGCGTGCTGCAATGCAAAGGCAAATGTATCATCGGCAACGGCGTGGTCGTCAATCCCGAAGCCTTTTTCCACGAAGTAGAAGAAATCGAAAAACGCGGACGGTCTGCCGACCATGTTTTTGTCAGCAGTCGGGCGCACGTCATCATGCCGTACCATATTTTACTCGATACTTACCGAGAGGAATTTGCAGGAAAAGGACAAATCGGGACAACCAAGCGCGGTATTGGTCCCTGCTACGAGGACAAAATTGCACGTGTCGGAATCAGAATTGTTGATTTGCTGAATCCCAATGTGTTGGAAGCAAAAATCAAAGAAAATTTGCGGGTCAAAAATGCCTTGTTTGAGAAATTATTTCACAAAGAACCCATAAAATCCGATGATATTTTCCAAAAATACTTGGATTTTGGCAAAAAATTGAAAGACAGAATTATAGATAGCGAATTTGAGTTGAATTACGCCATTCATCAGGACAGCAACGTGCTGTTTGAAGGCGCTCAGGCTCTGATGCTTGATATTGATTTCGGGACGTATCCGTTTGTAACTTCTTCATCGCCAACAACCGGCGGCGTTTCCATCGGCGCAGGCGTGCCTCCGACTGCTCTACACAACCTCATCGGCGTTTCCAAAGCCTACTGTACGCGGGTCGGCAATGGTCCTTTCCCTACGGAATTGGAAGACGCAACAGGTGAAAAAATCCGTGCAACAGGGCATGAATATGGCGCTTCCACAGGTCGCCCGCGCCGCTGCGGCTGGCTGGATTTGGTTGCATTGCGCTACTCCTGCATGATTAATGGAATTACCCATCTGGTTATCACCAAGTTAGACGTTTTGAGCGGATTTGATAAAATCAAAGTCTGCACGGCATACCGCACGCCGGACGGAAAACCGGTGGATGCTTTTCCCGCCACAACGGGAGAATTAGACTCGTATGAAGCTGAATATCAGGAATTGGAGGGTTGGAAAGAAGACATTTCTAAAATTAAAATTTTTGACGAACTGCCTGGGACTGCGCAGGATTATCTGCATTTCATCGAAAATTATTTAGGAATTGAGGTATATTTGGTATCTGTCGGTCCGGAACGGTCGCAGAATATTATCAGGACGAGTTTGTTTTAGAAGACAAATAATATGCTGTTAATCAATAAATTACAAATAAATTATAAATAATTTATCAAAAATTAAAAATTGTAATAAAAAAAATTGCCAATTCAAAAAATTGTCATACCTTCGCACCGTTGTTGAGCATATATCTCATCTTTTAACGAACAGTTTTTAGTAAGTTATCATTCTCTCACAGTCAGTTAGTTTTTAATTTAATTTTTTTATATGAACATTTTTATTTCAAACCTGAATTACAGGTTAACGAGTGATGACTTGCAGCAATTATTCTCAGAATACGGCGAAGTTCAGTCAGCAAAAGTGGTTAACGACCGCGAAACAGGCAGGTCGAGAGGCTTCGGCTTTGTGGAAATGGAGGACGAAGAAGGTCGAAAAGCAATTCAAGAACTCAATCAGGCAGAGTATGACGGAAAAGTAATTAGCGTTTCCGAAGCCCGCCCGAGAGAGGCCAGAGCACCGAGAGAATTTAATAAGCCAAGGAATTTTAGAAAATATTAAAATATAGTATTTTTTAAAACGAAGAAAAAAATCCGAGACAATCTCGGATTTTTTTTTTATTTCGAAAATAAGTCATACATTTGCTCCCTCAAAAGAATATTATTTACATAATTTAAGATATTGCAATGAAACGTACATTTCAACCATCAGAAAGAAAAAAGAGAAACAAACACGGCTTCCGCGAGAGAATGGCATCCCCCAACGGAAGAAAAGTATTGGCAAGGCGGAGAGCAAAGGGCAGAAAGCAATTAACTGTTAGCGTAGTAAGAGCTAAGAGATAATTCGCTTAGAATATAATCTTTTAAAAAATCGCTGAAAATTTTAGCGATTTTTTGTATTTAATTTTACCTTTGTCCTAACGGAAAATATCATGGCAAAAACAAAAACAGTGTATTTCTGCCAGAATTGCGGAGCACAGTATTCGCAGTGGCAAGGGCAGTGTAGAGCCTGTGGAGAATGGAATACCCTTGTGGAAGAAGTAGTTGAAAAGGAAACCAAACAAAGCGTTTCCTACAAATCCCAAGAAGCAAAAAATCTGGTATGCAAAATTCATGAAATTGAACCTCAAAACGAATACAGAATTTCCTCCAACAACGAAGAATTGGACAATCTGTTGGGCGGAGGCATCGTTCCGGGAAGCGTGATTCTCATCGGAGGCGAGCCGGGAATAGGAAAATCAACTCTGCTGTTGCAAATTTCGCTGCAAATTCCCCGAAAAGTGCTGTATGTATCAGGCGAAGAAAGCGGAAGCCAAATCAAAATGCGGGCGGACAGGCTGAAAACTTCCAATTCCGAATGTTACATTTTTACGGAAACTTCCACGCAAAAAATCTTGAAACAAGCTCAGGAACTCGCTCCTGACATCATCGTGATAGATTCTATTCAAACGCTGCATTCTTCCTACATTGAATCTTCGCCGGGAAGCATTTCCCAAATTCGAGAATGCGCGGCAGAACTGATAAAATTTGCCAAAGAAACGTCCTCGTCTGTGTTTCTCATTGGACATATCACAAAAGACGGCGCAATTGCAGGTCCCAAAATTTTGGAACATATGGTCGATGTGGTCTTGCAGTTCGAGGGCGACAGAAACTACGTTTTCCGACTGCTTCGTGCAAATAAAAACCGTTATGGTTCTACTTCAGGATTAGGTATTTACGAGATGTCCCAAGCAGGACTGAGACAAGTAAAAAATCCGTCGGAAATTTTAGTTTCCAAAAAGGAAGAAAACCTTTCGGGCAACGCTGTTGCGGTTACGCTGGAAGGTATGCGCCCGATGCTGATTGAAATTCAAGCATTGGTTTCAACAGCGGTGTACGGCACGCCGCAGCGTGTAACGACAGGCTTTGATTCTAAAAGACTCAATATGCTTTTGGCGGTGTTGGAAAAGCGCGCAGGCTTTCATCTTGGCGCAAAAGATGTTTTTTTGAATATTACGGGCGGAATACGGGTGGACGACCCTGCGATAGATTTAGCCGTGATTTGTGCCATCTTGTCATCTAACGAGGATATTCCTCTTCCGGACAGCTGTCTGTTTGCGGGCGAAATCGGACTGAGTGGGGAAATCCGTGCGGTAGATCGTATTGAACAGCGGATTGCAGAAGCTGAAAAATTGGGTTACGATGTGATTTTCATCTCCAAATATAATAAGGTGGAATCTCAAAAATGGAATATTCGGGTGGAAAAAGTTGCCAAAGTGGAAGATATTTATAGATTGTTGTTTTGATAAATATTTAACAGTAAATAATTTAGATTAAACTTAAAATAAGTTTAAAGAAATCATAAATTGTTGTTAAAATCTTTTTTGTTATAGTAAGAAACCCTCGAACTTTCTTATATTTGTGAAAAAACAGGTCTTATGGGGAAGTTTTGCCAAAATGAACATTCTACTATTATAATTACAGGAAGTTCACAAGAAACGAAAATTTTTAAAATCAAGCAGAAATACATTGAAAATTTCCGTCTTTACAAAAACTTGTTCGCCGGTGCAGGAATTTTTTTATTTTTTTTGATTGGAGGACTGGCATATTATATCGGTTACGGAAATAACCAAAATCAACTGAAACAACTGACGGGGCAGATTGCTCATTTAAAAAACCGTTTGTACGACAAATCGGAAAAAAATAAAATGAAAGAAATGCTTGACAATCTGAACGAAGCGGAAGCGTCTCTGGATAAAATCGAAAAATATCTCAGAGACAGAGAAGTCAAGTCTTTCGCAATCGGTAAAAAAGAGTCCGACAACGGAGTGGGAGGAGAATATTATCCGGCTGATGAACTGAACGTGGATTTAATCAGAGAGAAAAAAGAAAAAATCAATGATTTGCTGGAAAAAATACAATCCGTACCGATGGGACTGCCGTATGATGGACGATTGACCTCGGATTTTGGCGTGCGCGGAAATCCCATTTCAGGCGAAGGTTCAGAGTTTCACCCCGGCTTGGATTTGGCAGGAAATCAAGGAGACCCTATACACACAACTGCCAATGGTACAGTTTCTTATGCAAACATTCGCGGCGGTTACGGCAATTGCGTGGTAATAAAACACGGCTATGGCTATGAAACGCTGTATGGACACATGTCTCGAATCAACGTGAAAGTCGAGCAAAAAGTAAAAGCGGGCGATGTGATTGGTTTTGTGGGAAGTACGGGACGCTCCACAGCGCCGCATGTTCATTATGAAGTGATTCACAATCAGGAGAAAGAAAATCCTAAAAAGTTTTTAAAATTCAACTAACTCAAAAAATTCACTTATGTTTAGCAGCAAAAAAAAAGAAAACGACGACAAAATCAGTTCGGGAAACATCACTACGCTCATCGCAGAAGATTGTATCATTGAAGGGGCGATAAAATCCAAAGCCCACGTCAAAATCGACGGCAAAACGCTGGGCGGCGTGAACGCAGCCGGCGTGATTTTGGGACAGAAAGGCTATATCAAAGGAGATGTAAGAACTAAAGAATTAATAGCGTACGGAAAAATTGAAGGCGATGCGTATGCTGAAAATCTGATATTGAAAGATTCCGCACTGATTTCGGGCAATATTCAAGTGAAAACTTTACAGATAGAAGCAGGAGCTATATTGAAAGGGGTAGTTACTATGGACGCTAAATTTTCGATTCCTCTTGATGATGAGACTACAAATGCTAAAATAGAAAAAATAGAAAAAATAGAGAGGAAATGAAATTCGCTGTTTTTCAGTGACATACGAAATGTGATAATAAACGACCCTGATTTTTTTCAACAAAAAACATGATTTTATTTTTTTTTTTGCAGAAAAGTTGTAACTTAGCCTAAATAAATAAACAATTAAAAAGCAAAAATTATGAAGAAAATTTTATCTTTAATGGCAGTTGCTGCAACGGTTATTTTCGGAGCTGCTCAATCGAATTTAGTACAAAATCCGGGGTTTGAAGAAGGTTTCGCTGCTCCTTGGGCAAAAGGTTGGAATACAAGCTATACAGCACCAACACTTGTAACAACAGGAGCGCATAGTGGAACAAATTGTGTTGCTTATATTGGAGCAACAGCAACGACAGGGTTCTATCAAAACATCCCTGTATATGCGGGGCATAATATTACCATTTCTTTTTGGTATAAATCTTCGGGGGACGACACAGATACAAGAATTTGGTCAAGTTATTTAACTGAAGTAGGCGGTACTACGATATATCAAGCTGGTACATCAACTGAAGTAACAACCGACCCTTTGAGAGGTCCTTATAATGGTTATTTGTCTACAGCTTCAGATTGGACACAATATACTGTTGATGTAACAGTCCCTGATAACGCAACAATTCTTCAACTACATGTAAGAACGTACAATGGTGGAACTTCTTATTTTGACGACTTCTCAGTGACGGACAAAAACTTCGCAGTAGATGACCTGAACGTAGGCAAAAATGCGCCGGTATTGTCTTCCACATTGGTAGGCTCAGAGGTATCTGTTTTGCTGGACGGCAAGTCAAAAGTAGATTTCTACAACCTGAACGGTGGTTTGGTTAAATCCGTTACGGCAAATGCGAACGAAATTATCAACACCGGCGATTTGCAGGCAGGTGTTTACTTGGTGAAAGTTGCCAATGGAGGCAAAACGCAAGTTGTAAAAATTGTAAAGAAATAATTTCTCATAAGAAAATATGAGAAACCGCTTCTTTCGGGAAGCGGTTTTCTTTTTATTATGATTATTGAACCTTAAATCAAACTTTTAAATCAGTATCAATTCCAATAAAATTTTTGTATTTTTCCAAAATGGGCGCAACTTCCTGTTGTAAAAATTCTTCGGTTTGTTCAGACGCAAAACCGATAAAATTTTTCGGATTTAGCAAAGATATTAACTTTTCCTTGTCAATATTAACTTTTTCGTCTGTTAAAATCCTTTCAATTAAGTCATTGTTTTTGCCTTCTATTTTCACCTGCCGAGCCGCTTCCATAGAGTGCGTGCGGATAATTTCGTGCAGTTCCTGACGGTCGCCGCCGTGCTTCACGCCTTCCATGATGATGTATTCTGTAGCCATAAACGGCAGTTCTTCGTTGATGTGTTTTTCAATCATTTTAGGATAAACGACCAAGCCGTCTAAAATGTTATTCCAAATTATTAAAATTGCATCTATTGCCAAGAATGCTTGCGGAATTGATAATCTCTTGTTAGCCGAATCGTCCAAAGTGCGTTCAAACCATTGTGTAGAAGCGACCATCGCTGGCGACGAAGCTAAAGAAATTACGAATTTTGCCAGCGAAGCGATACGCTCCGATCTCATCGGATTGCGTTTGTAAGCCATTGCCGATGAGCCGATTTGATTTTTTTCAAAAGGCTCTTCAATTTCTTTCAAATTCTGCAAAAGCCGTAAATCATTGGTGAATTTATGTGCCGATTGGGCAATATTTGAAAGAATTTCCAAGGCTTGTGCATCAATTTTTCGGTCGTAAGTTTGTCCGCTGACTTTGAAAACGTTTTTGAAACCAAAGCGTTCGGAGAGTTTTTTGTCCAAAGTTTTCACCTTTTCAAAATCTCCGTCAAACAATTCTTTGAAACTCGCTGCCGTTCCCGTAGTGCCTTTCACTCCGCGAAAGCGTAAAGTTTTTTCCCGAAATTCCAACTCCTCAAAATCCAGTAAAACGGATTGAAGCCAAAGCGTAGCACGTTTTCCAACCGTAGTCAATTGCGCAGGCTGGTAATGAGTGAAGCCAAGAGTCGGCAAATCCTTATATTTTTGAGCAAAATCATTCAGCCCTTTTATGACATTTACTAATTTTTGTTTAATTAAATGAAAACCCTCTCGAATTTGTATCAAATCCGTATTATCGCCCACGAAAGCGGAAGTTGCGCCCAAATGGATAATCGGGCGTGCCGTAGGAGCGGCATCTCCATAGGTATGGACGTGTGCCATGACATCGTGGCGGAATTTTTTCTCATACTCGGCAGCCTTTTCATAATTAATATTTAAAAGATTGTCTTTCAATTCTTTAATTTGTTCGTCAGTGATTTCCAAGCCGAGTTCCTTTTCGATTTCGGCGAGAGCGAACCAAAGTTTTCGCCAAGTGGTGAATTTTTTTTCAGGCGAAAAATTGTACAGCATTTCATCGCTGCAATAGCGGCTTTCCAGCGGATTTTGATATTTGTTCATGTCAAGTTAAAATCTTGAAATTTTGCCAAAAATAAGAATTAAAAATGAATTGAGCATCAGCAAATAAAAACCGTATTTCATTTGGTTAAAATCGCTATCGCTTAAAATTAAAAAATAAGAAATCAATAGGAGGCAAAAATTTATGGCAGACCATCGGAAAAACAATTTTCTCTTTTCTTCCCAAAAAGCGAGAAACAATAACACAATAGAAATCAAGAAGAAAGGAATAAAAAGACACAATCCGAAATCTACAGGATCCTTAGGAAATTCCAATTTATAAATAGAAATTGCCGCAACCTCAACCAATTCATAACCATTAAGAAACGTTTTTCCTATTATCTTTCTTGTTATAGGCTTCACTGTTTCCGCAGGCGATTTGTTCTCTTCTGTTGAAAGTTGAACATCAACCGGTTGCGCCACCATTTTTTTGCATGACGAATCCGAACACATATCCCACATAGGAGCGGTTAAAATCAAGAAAGTCAGAATGGTAAGAAATCGTAACATGATTTTTATTTTTTCAACAAAATTACGTTTTAACCTTTTCTCTCGTTTGTAAAAGACTTGTAAAGTTTTTGTAAATTGTTGTAAAATGAACCTAAAAACAGTAACTTTTCCCAAAAAAAAACGTATTTTTGCAACTTAATAATTTTCAATGAAAAAAATCTTTTTGTGGAATATTTTTATCGTCGTTTTCTTTTCCTGTTCCGAAAAATCAGAAAAAAAAACAGACTTTCTGTCGTCGGATTCTCTGAAATTTGATAAAACTCAAAACATTCAAAAAGAGAAAAATACGCCTGCCTTAGCGCCCAAAATCACTGTTGCGACTTTCGACCAAATCCAACAACTATATGAAAAACAGAGCGATACGATTTACATTACCAATTATTGGGCAACTTGGTGTCCTCCCTGCGTAGAGGAAATTCCGGAATTTATAATGTTACAGTCTGCATATCAAGATTTTAAGGTGAAATTTATTTTTGTCAGTTTAGATGATTTAGATACTCAAAAATCTGCCGTCCTGCCTTTTGTCGGCAAACATCAGATGAATAACGTTTATCAATTCGTTTCCCCTTCGGAGACGACAAAAATTGAAAAACTTGTTCCCGATTGGGAAGGGTCTATTCCACTGACTATCATTCAAAAAGGAAATTACAGCGAAGATTTCATCGGCGGGCAGTCCGCTGATTTTCTCATTCAAAAAATTGGAGATTATTTCAAAAAATAACAAAAAATGTCATTAATTAAAAGTATTTCAGGTATTCGCGGAACAATCGGAGGAAAAACAGGAGACAATCTCACTCCGATTGACATTGTAAAATTCGCTTCTGCTTATGGAACTTGGCTCAAAAGAACTTCAAATAAACAATTTTTAAAAATCATCATTGGGCGCGATGCCCGCATTTCGGGAAAAATGGTTTCAGACCTCGTTTGCGCCACGTTGCAAAGTTTGGGCGTTCACGTCGTGGATTTGGGCTTGTCCACCACGCCGACGGTGGAAGTCATGGTTACGCACTTGCACGCCGACGGCGGAATTATCCTCACGGCAAGTCATAATCCGAAACAATGGAACGCTCTGAAACTCCTCAATTCAAAAGGAGAATTTATTTCAGACAAAGATGGAGAAGAACTGCTGAAAATTGCTGATAACGAGGATTTTGACTTTGCCCAAATTGATGATTTAGGTATTTGCGATAAAAATATCGAAGCGATTGATTATCATATCAATCAGATTTTAAATCTCCCTTTGGTCGATGTTGGAGCAATTAAAGGTGCTCATTTAAAAGTAGTTACGGACTGTGTGAACTCAACAGGCGGTATTTCCGTTCCTGCTCTTTTGAAAAAACTCGGCGTGAATGTGATTGAGATGTATTCTGAACCAAATGGGCATTTTCCGCACAATCCCGAACCTTTAGAAAAAAATCTGGGTGAAATCATGAAACGCGTTCCCGAAGAAAAAGCCGATTTGGGAATCGTCGTAGATCCCGATGTGGACAGGCTTGCACTGATTTGTGAGGACGGAACGATGTTCGGCGAAGAATATACGCTGGTCGCTGTGGCAGATTATGTGCTTTCACAAACACCGTCGCCAACGGTATCCAATCTGTCGTCGTCCCGCGCCCTACGCGACATTACCGAAAAATACAGCCAAAAATACGAGGCTTCGGCAGTGGGCGAGGTCAATGTGGTAGCGAAGATGAAAGAAATCGGAGCGAAAATAGGGGGGGAAGGAAACGGCGGCATTATCTATCCTGAATTGCATTACGGCAGGGATTCTCTTGTGGGTATTGCGCTGTTTCTAACGCATTTAGCGAAAAAAGGAATTTCCGTAAAAAAATTGAGGGAGACATATCCTTCCTATTTCATGGGAAAACAGAAAATCGACCTGAATCCCGCTATTGATACCGATTTAATACTTTTTCGCCTGACGGAAAAATACAAAAGTGAGAACATCACCACAATAGACGGTTTGAAAATTGATTTTCCAACAGGCTGGGTGCATTTGCGCAAATCGAATACAGAACCGATTATCCGCATCTATACAGAAGCTCCAACCCAAAAGGAAGCGGACGAATTGGCAGAAAGGTTTATTAAAGAAATCAGAGAAAGTTCGAGATAATTTTATATCTTTATAAATTAGTGGTATGTTAAAAAGATGTACTTAAAAAACACAAATATTTAATATTCACAGGATTAAACAATTCACCTCATTGTTTAACATAGCACTACTTGTGTGTTTACTTTTGAAGATTACAAGGAGTAGAATCTGTGGGATAGATTTTTTTAACAAAATTTTGTTTATATAACAAATTTGAATTACCTTTGCATGAAAATAAGAAATCAAAAAATTATTTAGAGTATGAAAAAGACTATTTTTGTTTTTTCTTTTGCAATAGCTTCATTAAGTCTGTTTTCTCAGCAAAGCGCCGGTTATACAGATAAACAATCAGGCTATGAAACAAACAAATTTTGGGACAATTGGTTCCTGAATGTGGGCGGAGGTCCCGCTTTTTATTGGGATGGAGGACCGAGCAATCGTGAATCTTTCATAAAAGGCATTACATGGGGTGCAACCGCCAGTGTAGGCAAGTGGTTTACCCCTTTGTGGGGTGGTCGTTTGAACATACAGGGAGGCATTCTGCACACCTATAACAAACACGGCGTGCCTCTTCTCAACGAAGAGCCTAAGCACAAAGTGGCTACGGACGGATATGCAACTGTCCACGTCGACGGCTTGTTTAACTTCTCCAACTGGGTAGCAGGCTACAAACCTAACAGAACGTATAACCTTATTCCTTATGTTGGAGTAGGCATCGGTGCAAATGAATGGCCGTGGAACGGCGATTGGTGGAACTTTAACAAATCTTTTGTGCCTGTGGTTGGTTTGCTGAACACATTCAAACTGGGCAAGAAGTTGGATTTTACGGTGGATATCTCAGGACAGGCAGTGCAGTCTAAATGGAACTCTGCCCGTTTTGGACAAAACTCAGAAGTGGCTTATGCCAACAAAAGTTTCGACAGACAAGACTGGGACGGTATAGTTTCCGTTATGTTTGGACTCAATTTCAAACTAAGTAAAAAACAAACGTTTAACAGGGCGGAAATTTGTGTCCAAGACGACTTAGATACTCCGCTTGTTGAAGACTTGACCGGTAAGGTACGCGCTTTAATCGCTGAAAACGACAGCTTGAGACAACAGTTGGCTCAAAAACCTGTGGTGGAACAACAGCAACCTGAAAAAACTGTTAAAGCCAACGTTACCAAAGTGATAGCTGTTCCGTTCACCATCAACAAATATTTGGTTGAAACGGCTAAACAGAAATCCATTATAAACGAAGCGGTAACTTTCTTGAAAGAGAACCCTAATACTAATGCGAAAGTTGTAGGCTATGCCGACAAAGGAACAGGTACAGTAACAATT
>JAITOO010000026.1 GCA_031289875.1 Flavobacteriaceae bacterium | reverse complement strand
CCTGCGACAAGCCTTTGCTTTCTCTCAAAGTGCAGATTTTCTTTCCTATTTTTGCATTCATAAGAAATTATTTTTCACAAAGATATAAAAACTCACAATTTTATCAAATTATTTTTTTTACCTTTTTTCGGATAAAAATACCCGATTTTAGAATAACAAATTGATAAAAACTCTTTCTACCTTTGATAAAAATTATATAAATGTTTTTTCAATATAAATTTAGGTTTTAGAAAGAATCAACTGGAATTGGGAAGTTAATAAGTGGGATGCAAGACTGTAAAAATCAGGGCGCAGAGATACTTTTTAAAGGTAGAAACTTTCAAACCCATTGATAATGAGTAAATTAAAAGCGTACAGTCAAAACTTTAATGAGACTTTGCGTTATTTATGCCCTTTTGGTTTTTTTAGGTTGCCTTGCGGGGAGTCATTTTGTTTTTTAAATCTGCGAAAAAAAATATTTCAAAATCCCATAACAGAACAAAGGCAAAGCGGAACAGGCTTCCACCGCGAAGCGGGTGTGAAAATAAGAATGTTCAGTTTGAGTGAAGTTGGTGAAAGTCATGGAGATAAGGCAAGCCGTAGTCCAACTTGAAAGAAAAATTTTATCATCGGAAAATTGGGAAGCAAAAAGTCCCGTAGAAGTAAGCAAACAGATGTATGCCAATAATTTACTTCTCTTTTCTCCTATCATTTTCGGAATTGTAGAAACAGAATCTTTGCTCATGTCGGCAATGTCAAAGGGCAGCGTTATGGCAAAAATAAACAGAAAAACAGTGAAAAATTCTATTGTTGAAAAGTATAAGTTGTTGGAAATGTAGAGAATAAAGATTGTCCAAACGAGGGCAATGATGAAAATTTTGAGTACGGAAACGTTGCGGAGTTTCAAAGGAAACAAATAGGAATTGTACAATAAAACGCAGCCGCAGAGCGCAGACAGGAGGAAAAGCAGTTCAAAACTTTGAATGTGGAAAATCCAATAACCGGTTGCTATTAAACTGATTATAAAAACAAAAAATTTGTCTTTATGTCGAAAATTTTTAATCCAGAAACGATGATAATGAATGAAATTATAACCTGCCAAAACGACGAAAAAAACCAATGCAATTCGTTCGTAATCAACGTGTTTGTGCAAGAACCCCATGAACAGGCACAGGCAGGAAATCATCAGCGAGACCCAAAGTTGGGTTTCCAGCAGGTATTTAATGATAATATCTTTTAACGTCCTATTTTTCAATCCTTTTCGGGTTATTTTTCACAAAAGCATTCCAGTTTGAATAGGATTTTTTACTGCCGTCAGAAATGCCGTGTCTTGTGTTCAAAAAATGGCAGACCGCGAGCGCCAAACCGTCGGTTGCGTCCAAATATTTGGTCGGGAACTCTTTGATATTCAGCAGGTTTTTAAGCATACCTGCAACTTGTTCTTTGGAGGCGTTGCCGTTTCCTGTAATAGCCATTTTCACTTTTTTGGGCAAATATTCCGCAATCGGGATTTCCCGCAGCAAACCCGCCGCCATAGCCACGCCCTGCGCCCTGCCAAGTTTGAGCATCGATTGTACATTTTTGGCATAAAAGGGTTCTTCAATTGCCAGTTCGTCAGGGTGATAGGCGTCAATAATTGCCAATGTGCGCTCGAAGATTTTTTTCAATTTTAAAGCGTGAGAATCCAGTTTGTGCAAAATCAGTTCATCAATGCAGAGCAAGGACATCTTTTTGTCTTTCACGCTGATAACTCCGTAACCCATAATGTTCGTTCCCGGATCAATTCCTATTATAATTTTTTCTGTCAAGTGTTTTGAATTTCTTTTTGAATATTGATTTCAGCCTGTTTTTAAAGGAATAATTTCATTTTTTTCACTTTCCAATTAAGCACAAATACGCTTCCCAGCCTGCTTTTTGATATTTTTCGGCAGAGGCTTTCGGGTCGGCGGAGGCATAAATTCCGCGTCCCACGATGATGAAATCCGTAGCAAGCTCTGTAATAACCTTTTCGGGCGTGTTGAACTGCTGCCCTTTGGCATCGCCTGCGGAAGTTAAATTTACGCCGGGCGTGAATAACAGCAGATTTTCAGGCAGTTGAGACTGCGCCACGCAGCCAATGACGTTTTCGGATTTTTTTGCCAACGCAACTACTTGATTTTTATAATGTTCATCGGTGAGTGCGCCTTTGGAAGACATCTCGGCGATGATCACCACAGCTGTTTTTTCTCCAAAAACTTTCAAACTTTCTTCGCCTGCAATGGCGTGAGAAGTTATCAGGTCTGCCCAAGAAGAAATCTTGTAAATCCCTTTCTCAAACTGTAATTGCTGAGTATTTCCGATGTCGGCAAACTTTCGGTCTTCAAAAAGCAGAAAATTCTTTTTTTCGGCAATTTTTTTCAGTTTTGAAATAAAATCATCGGAAAAATCAGAAATAATATCGGTATGAAGTTTCACCGCAACAACGTTGTCTCCGACTTCCTCAGCCAATTCCAAAATTTTTTCGGAAGTTGTAACATCTATAGATGCAATGAGATTGGATTTTTTTTGTACAGCGGTTTTCAATAATTTTTTTCCTGCGCAATGCTGCTGAAACGCTAATTTTTCTTCATATTTTAATCTTTTTTCAGGGCTGACTTTCACTTCGGGCTTCTCTGCAAGAAAATTTTTAATCCTCAAAACTTCTTCCTGAGCAAGCTGACCGTGCTTGTGCAGAATATCAATCACTTCGCTGATATTGAACAGGGTGTGAACCTTGTAGCCCTTGTTTTTCAGCAGGGCGACTCCGCCTTGTTCCCTGTCCAAAACAACAACTATATCATTGATTTTCAGGTGTTCTTTTTCTATTTCGTCAATGGTTTCGATTAGACTTTTTCCGCTGGTAATCACATCTTCGACCAGCACGCAGGTCTGCCCTTCGTGGAAAATTCCTTCGAGCATTTTTTTAGTTCCATAACCTTTGGCTTCTTTTCGTTTGATAATCAAAGGAATGCCTGATTCCAGAGACATTGCGGTTGCCATCGGCAGGGCAGCGTAAGGAACTCCACAAATCAGTTCAAAATCAGAATCTTGCAATGAATTTAGCAAAAATTTTGATAATTCTTTCAATAGTTCAGGACTTGATGCCAGCGGTCGCAAATCAATGTAAAAAGGCGATGGAATACCGCTTTTGAGGGTGAAATTTCCGAATTTTATGATGCCTAATCGGCAGGCTTTCAACAAAAACTGTTCTTTGTTCATTCTTGTGGAGGTTTGGGCAAAGATAGCAAAAATAACAAAAAGAGCCGTCATTTGGCGGCTCTTTGCACTCAAAAGTTGTTAGCGTTTTAACGGAATCTGTCCACAGATTTTACGAGTCTGTCGTCTTTAGAAATGTAGATATTTGCCATGGCAAGCAAAACTATAAGCACGGCAGGAACGATGAACTCAACGCCCTTCTCAGGAGTGAAGCCTCCTCCGGACGGGGTTAGCAGCGCATAAACCATAAAACCGATTAACACTACGTTGATAATTATATTGAAATAATTAATTTTCTTTTGTAACCGCCTGTTTTTATAGCAGAACAATGCGGTGAAACCTGAAACTGCGATGAGGAGAAACAAGATTACATCCCAAAAATTATTGGGAACAAAATCAAACAGCCATGCGGTAAATCCGCTTACTACACCAACTGTGGCGAGAAATATGCTTTGAATTCTTTGTATCAAAATCTTACTTTATGCAAAGTTAAAAAAAATTGGCTGATTACGAAATACTTTCGTAATATTGTCTCGTTAAAGTCTGATGTTGATGATTCGGTTTTTAATAAAGCTACCCTTAAATATAACAATTACTTACGAAGTCATATTTAAAAATCTGTTAATTGGAATACGATGCTTGTACCTCTCTTTTATTGTTTTGAATTTGAAATTCCAGATACTTGAAAGCATCGCGCGGAATTACTTTTATGCGGCGTTTGTATTTAAAAAACCATTGATTGCGGATACTGTTCCAGCCTTTCGTAAGATATGAACACACAAACGGATGCGCATGAAGATACAGCGTTCCTTTCGTCCTATCGACCGTTTCGGCAATCTCTGTCTGAATTTTGTCCATCAATGCCATCGGCGATTCCACCACGCCGTTTGCATTAGGATTGTCCACTGTCTTCATCTGTTTTTGCGGACGAACTCTCTGACGCGTGATTTGAATCAAGCCAAACTTGGTTGGAGGAAGGATTTTGTGCCGAGCCTTGTCTTTTTGCATGGCTTCGCGCAGGTGTTCGTACAGTTCTTTTTTATGGTGGGAGTCTATCATATCAATAAAATCAATGATGATAATTCCGCCCATGTCGCGGAGGCGCAACTGCCTTGCGATTTCTGTCGCCGCTAATTTATTAACGAACAAGGCATTGTCTTCTTGCGTTCCCTGATTTGTTTTTACATTTCCCGAGTTCACGTCAATCACGTGCAGAGCTTCGGTGTGCTCGACAATCAAATATGCGCCGCGTGATGTATTGATATTCACATGCTTGGCAAAGGCTTTCCGAACCTGCCTGTCTATATTGTAATATTCAAAAATCGGAATGTGGGAGTCATAATACTGTACAATGTTCGCTTTTTCAGGCGCAATGATTTGGAGATATTCTTTCATTTCTGCCGCAAGTTCCTCATTATCACAAATAATGCTGACGAAATCTTCGTTAAAAGTATCTCGAAGTATGGAAGAAGCTTTGTCCATTTCTCCTAAAACTTTCATCGGGACTTTAGTTTTTTTCAGATTTTTGAAACAGGTGGTATTCCATTTGTTCAGGAGATAGCGCAGGTCTGAATGGAGTTCTTCTACTGATTTCCCTTCAGCTACCGTCCTGATAATCAGTCCGAAACCCGCAGGTTTAATTTGTTCTACCACTTCGCGCAGGCGTTTCTTTTCTTCGTTGGTTGAAATGGTTCGCGAGATGGAAATTTTGGAGGAAAAAGGTATCAGCACGAAATATCTTCCCGCAAGGGAAATTTCGGAGGAAATTCTGGGTCCTTTGGTAGAAATGGGTTCTTTGGTTATCTGCACCATCACTTCTTCTCCAACGCTTAAGACGTTTTGTATCAGTCCGTTTTTATCATTTTCCGGTTCAAAAACAAAGCCGGACAGTTTGGGTGTGTTGATTCTTCTGGTAGAAACGCCTTTGACATATTTAATCACTGACCTTACTTGGGGTCCCAAGTCTTGATAATGCAAAAAAGCGTCTCTTTCGTAGCCTATGTTTACAAAACAGGCATTGAGGCTGGGCGCTAATTTTTTTATTTTTCCGACGATGATGTCTCCGACTGCAAATTTATTACTTTCGTCTTCTTCGTGAAGTTCTTGAAGTTTACCGTCTTCTATCAGGACGATTTTTACTAGTTCGTCTTCGTATGATACTATTAATTCCTTACTCATTGTGGTTTAGTCGTCTTTCTTTTTGTCTTCCAAAAAACTTACAATTCCAATGAAAAACATTCTTTACCACAAAGTAAAGAATGTTTTTACTAATTTTCAAAAAAAATCTAAAAAATTAAGTCTTTAAAAAAGTATAACTATCTGTTTTTCTTCTTATGACGATTTAATCTTCTTCTTTTCTTTCTTTTGTGTGTCGCCACCTTATGACGTTTTCTTTTTTTTCCGCTTGGCATAATTGTTTAACTGTCTCTTAATTATCTAACTTTTACTTGTGTTTTTACGTTTTCAACAAAAGATTTTGCCGGTTTGAATGAAGGAACATTGTGTGCCGGAATGTTGATAGTGGTGTTTTTAGAGATGTTTCTGCCTGTTTTTGCGGCTCTTTTCTTAATGAGAAAAGTCCCAAAACCTCTCAGGTAGATGTTGTCCCCTTTCGTCATTGCTGATTTAATTTCGTCCATAAAAACCTCAACTACTTTCTGAGTTTCGGACTTTTCTAAACCTAACTTGTTTGAAATCGAACTTACGATATCTGCTTTTGTCATAACTTTTTAAGTGTGGATTAATAATTTATTTTTATTGTAATATTTTTTCTTAAATTTAGTTTTGCAAATATAAAATTATTTTTTGAAAGAAAAACCGATAATTAATTAAAAATGTGAATTTTATTATTTATTTACTGAATTGGTACGAAAAAAATCAACGGAAATTTCCTTGGCGAAACACCCGAAACCCTTATCAAATATGGGTTTCAGAAATTATCTTCCAGCAGACAAGAATTAATCAAGGTTATGAATATTTTTTGAATTTTATTGACAAATTTCCTGATATACAGACCTTAGCGGCGGCTTCGGAAGACGAAGTACTGCACGTTTGGCAGGGATTGGGATATTATTCCAGAGCGCACAATCTGCATTTTTCGGCAAAATTTGTCTGTTCGGAGCTGCACGGCAATTTCCCCGACAGTTACGAAAAAATTTTACAGCTCAAAGGCATCGGCGGATACACGGCGGCGGCAATCGCCTCCATCGCTTTTGGAGAAAGAGTTCCCGCTATTGACGGCAATGCGTTCCGCGTTTATTCCCGAATTTTCAATTCTGAAAGGGACATCAGCAAAACCCGAACTTTCAACTATTTTTTCCATTTGATGAAGCCGCTAATGCCCGAAAATGCAGGCGATTTCAATCAGGCGGTGATGGATTTGGGCGCGATGATTTGTCTTCCCACCAATCCAAAATGCGAAATCTGTCCGATTCAGACAGAATGTATAGCTTTTTGTGCAAAAAATCAGCAAAATCTGCCTGTAAAAAGTTCAAATTTAGTTATCAAAACCGTATCCCTTCATTATGTTTTTGTTACTGATTCTCAAAATTTTCTTGCGAAAAAACGCTCTCAAAGCGGTATCTGGAAAGGCTTGTACGAATTCCCTGAAATGAATGACGATTTTAGACAGAAAAAAAATGTTGAAATACGGAATTTAACGCACAAACTCACGCATCGGATTTTAGACATTACGATTTCAAAAATAGAGGTTAAAAGCCGTCAATTACAACATTTTGCACTCGCAGAAAACTGTCTCATCATCCCTGTAAATGAAAGAAAAAATTATGCTTTTCCGAAACCTTTGGAAAATTTTTTAATTGTTATTTAAAAATTTATTACTTTTGCTTGAACAAAGTATGCTTTTTGACAAATTGATACGATAAACTTAATTAGTGATGAGTAATTCTATTAACAAAGTAATTCTGGTAGGAAATTTAGGCACAGACGTAAAATCGCACAGATTTAGCGACGGCAACATGGTGGTCAATTTTCCTGTGGCAACCTCTGAGAACCATATCAGCAAAGAAACAGGCGAAAAAGTCGATATTACTGACTGGCACAACGTTACCGCAAGAAACAAGTTAGCCGAACTCTGTGAAAAATTCTTGAAAAAGGGAAGCAAAGTGTATGTGGAAGGCAAACTCAAAACCCGAAAATATGACGACAACGGCGTAACTAAACATATTACGGAAATTGTCGCAGACAATATCTTGTTCCTTTCCAATCTGTTAGGAAAACCTGAAAATAATTTCATCAACGAAAATGAAGAACAGCCTGACAAAGATTTGTCTTTCTAAGTATAACCAATTCAACCCCTTATGGACGACCCCGTACCCTCGCGATTGTTTCTAACTCTTTTGCAAATCAACCCTGAAATCGGGATTTATTTCGTGATTCTTGTCATCTTGCTTATTTTGAGCGCTATAACCTCAGGAAGCGAAGTGGCATATTTTTCTCTCACGCAAAAAGATTTGGACGACCGTCAGGGGGATTTTCCCGTGCAGGTGGAAACCATCTCGAAAATTAAGAAAAAATCACAACAACTAATATCTACTGTTTTGGTTTTCAATAATTTGGTAAATATTGGCGTGGTATTGATTTCTTCAAAAATCAGCGAGATACTCGCCCAAACTTATCATCTTCCTGAAACTGCGAGAATCATCCTTGATTTAGTCGTCATCACTTTCATCATTTTGATTACGGGCGAAGTAATTCCTAAAATTTACGCCCGAAAAAATGCTTTTGATTTTTCCCGAAAAACAACCGGTTTCATTCATGTTATCAGCAAGTTATGCTATCCGGTAACCCAACTGCTTTTGGTTTTGTCCAAATTTTTGGAAAAAAAATTGAAAAAGGACAAACATATCAGTGTGAACAACTTGTCTCAGGTGCTGGAAATCGCTTCAGGAGACGAACATACCACCGACACGGAACAGAAAATTTTGGAGGGAATCATCAATTTCGGCAATACCGAAACGCGCCAAATTATGACCCCTCGTGTTGATGTTTTCTCCATTCCAAAAGATGCGGATTTTCAGACAGTTGTGGATTTAGTTCATCAAAACGGCTATTCGAGGATTCCCATCTGCGGAAAGGACATCGACGATATTATAGGCATTTTGTACGCCAAAGATCTGATACAATATATTCATTTAAAAGACTTTAATTGGCACACGCTGCTGAAAAAACCTTATTTCATTCCCGAAAACAAAAAATCCGACGATTTGCTAAACGACTTTCAGGAAAAGAAAATGCATCTCGCCATTGTGGTTGATGAATACGGCGGAACGTCGGGGATTGTCAGCTTGGAAGACGTTATCGAAGAAATCGTCGGCGACATCAGCGATGAGTTCGATGAAGACGAAATTAACTATTCAAAAATCGACGACAACACCTATGTTTTTGAAGGAAAAATCTCATTGATAGACTTTTACAAAATCATGGACATTGACGAAACGGAGTTTGAAAATGTGGCAAAAGAAGCGGATACGCTGGCTGGGCTGGTGCTTGAAATCACGGAAGAATTTCCGAAAAGAATGAAGAAAATCCACTACAAAAACTTTGAGTTTCAGGTGGAATCCTTAGACCGAAAGCGTTTGAAAAGAATCAAAGTTATCCGAAATCCGGAAGAAAATGAAGATTAAATCCTTAGCATACAACTCCCTGCCTCTCAAGGGGAAATATTTCAGCCTTATAACAGGAATGCTGATTTTATGTATTTTTGAGAGTTGCAGCAAAGACGAAGCTATTCCCAAACCTGCGGGACAAGTGCGTTTGGAATACCCTGAGCCAAACTACGTTTTGTTTCGTCCCAATTGCCCTTTTGAATTTGAATTTTCCGGTCAGGCAAAGGTTTCTACGAAGAAAAACAATTGTTGGTACGACTTCTACTATCCGAGACTCAAAGGCACGGTTTACATCACCTACCTGCCCGTGAACGGAAATCTTGTCAGTTTGATTAAGGAGTCTCAAAAGCTTGTGTATGAACATACTATAAAGGCTAATTCTATCAAAGCCAAATCTTTTGCTTATCCCGAAAAAAAAGTATATGGAAGCCTGTACCATTTGGGTGGCGAAACTGCCTCAAACATGCAGTTTTACATCACCGACAGTACCCGACATTTCATTACCGGCAATGTATATTTCAAGACGCAGCCCAAACCCGACTCTCTGCGACCGGCGGTGGAATATATTGAAAAAGATATTGTTAGAATGATTGAAACTACCATTTGGAAATAAAATGATTGAAATATTTGTACTTCTGCTGCTGACACTTTTGAACGGGTTTTTCGCCCTTTCGGAAATTGCTTTGGCCACCGCACCTGCCATCAAAATTTCTTCAACGGAAAGCGAAAAAATTGCATTCAATGGGTACTGTTTTGAAATCATTGACAAAGATTCCCATCGAATCGATAAAATCTTAATGAGAGCTATTAATCCTGAAAATCAATAAATTGCCATGATATATTTTCTTTTCATTCTCCTGTTTCTCGCTTTTCTCGGCGTTTCGTTCCAAGTGTGTAAAGTCCTCCTGAAAACGCCTGATATTATGAAATATCTGTTTTTTGTGCTGGCGTACATCGTGGGGATTCTCGTCGTGTTTCAGGGAGCGCAAAAACTTGCAGAACTATTTCTCTCTCCGATAGATACGGAAATCAAATTCATGTTTCTCATCTATCTGCTCGCCACCATGATTTCCTTTTTGGCAATTGCAATTGTTACTATAAAAAAATTGAAAAAAAAATGAACCTGAAAATCGCAGAAGAAAAGGATTTCTCTGTTATTCAGGAAATTGCGCATAAAACTTGGACGCCGACTTTCGGCAGTATTTTGTCCAAAAAACAAATTGATTATATGCTGGAAATGATGTACAGCACAGAATCTTTGAAAAATCAAACTGAAAATCAAGGACATATTTATATTCTCATCGGTGAAGAGGAAAAATATTTCGGCTATGTTTCTTACGAACTAAATTATCAAAATTCAGGCAAGACCAAAATTCATAAAATTTACATTCTCCCTGACTATCAAGGAAAAAGTTTGGGCAAAAGGCTCATCAACGAAGTTTCAAAAATTGCTGAAAACGACGGAGACAACGCTCTGATTTTGAACGTCAATCGAGAAAATAATGCCTTTCATTTTTACGAAAAAACAGGTTTCAAAGTCGTAAAGGAAGAAAACATTGACATCGGAAACGGCTTCTTCATGAACGATTTTGTAATGGAAAAGGAAATAAAATTTATGTAATTAAAAAGTAATGTGTAACTTTACACAAAACAAATAAATGGTAAAAACTTTCAAACATAAGGGCTTGAAAAACTATTGGACAAAGAACGACAGCAGTAAAATACCCTCTGAAATGGTTATAAAAATCCGTTTGATTTTAGATTTACTGAATGGTGTAGAGCATAGTTCCGCAGGATTTTGAACCGTTTAAAAATTTGAGGATACATCCCTTAAAAGGCGATTTGAAAGATTTTTGGTCATTAGATGTTACAGGTAATTACCGCATTATTTTCAAGTTTGAAAATAAAAATGTATTTGACATAGATTTATTGGATACTCATTAATTTAAATTTAAGGACAAGAATTATGGAAAGAGGAATAGTACACAACACGCATCCCGGAGAAATTTTAAAAGAAGAGATTATTAAAGCCAATCATTTAACTGTGGCGAAAACCGCAGAATTGTTAAGGGTTACTCGCCCTACTTTATCAAATATTGTGAATGGAAAGTCTGCCATAACGCCCGCTATGGCGCTGAGAATTGCCAAAGTTTTCGGCGGTAATGCGTCCCTTTGGGTAAGGCTGCAAATGTCTTATGATTTGCGGAAAGCGGAAAAAACATTTGAAGATTCTCATTTGAAGTTGGAAAGGTTTAGTTATGCGTAATAACACGTCAAAAGAGAGAATCGACGATTGCTTGATATTTGGCTAAAAAGATGAATTAAATTTGTAAATTCATTGCAAAATAATATCATTAACGAAAATGGCGAAATAGATTATGAAGAACTTAACAGAAGAAATTATCAGAGGTCATGCGAAAATCTCATGCCTTGATAGAAAAGAGGAGGCAGGCAGGATTGCAGGCGGTAGAAGAAATGTCGAAGCAACACTTGTCGCTGGATCAGTGGCTGGAACTTATCAGAGGAGACAAGGCGGCACGTACCAAACACTGAAAAGAAAAAGAAGACATAGAACGCTGAATTATGAGTAACATAGAAAAATTACACAAAGAATGGCAATCGTTACAGCCGCTAAAGCGGGAACTGCAACACAGGATGGATCAGCAATTCATGTTCGATTTTAACTACAATTCCAATCATTTGGAAGGCAATACGCTTACCTACGGTCAAACAAAAATGTTACTCTTGTTTGGCAGAGTGGAAGGCGATGGACTTATGCGTGATTTTGAAGAAATGAAGGCGCATAATGTAGGGCTTGAATTGATGAAACGAGAGGCACAAGACAAGGAACGTCTGCTATCCGAGAATTTTATCCGAGAACTGAACAGTATAATTCTTGCAGGAGACTTTTACAAAACCGGCCGCAATGGCGAATATCGGTATAAAATACATACAGGCGTTTACAAAACTCGACCCAATTCCGTAATTACCCTTTCAGGAGAAGAGTTTGATTATGCTTCGCCTGAAGAAACCCCCGCATTAATGAAAGATTTGGTATTGTGGTATCAGGAAGAAGAAGTAAAACAAAATTTATCTGTCATTGAACTGGCAACGCTATTTCATTATCGTTATATTCGTATCCATCCGTTTGAAGACGGAAACGGTAGAATTGCACGTTTGTTGGTAAATTATATTCTGGTTAGGCACGGTTACCCAATGATAGTTATTTCTGCTGCAGATAGAAAAAATTATCTTGACGTTTTAAACAAATGCGATGAAACTACAGGAAAAATTCCATCTGATGGCGCATTTGCTACCATCGAACAGATAAACCCTTTTGTAGATTATATTTTCAAAATTATAGAAAAAAAACTGATGTTTGCAATTCAACTTGCAAATGGAAAGATAAAAGAAATTGTAGAAACAGACGAACAAAATGTCGGGGTAAATGTCGGAGTAAATGTCGGGGTAAGTGATTATATTATTGAGCATATAAAAGCAAAACCTAATGTTACAGTATCAGAATTGAGCGAATTATTACAAAAAAATACCCGAACAATAGAAAGACATTTGAAAAATTTACGGGAGCAAGGAAAAATTTCACGTGTTGGATCAGATAAAACAGGATACTGGAAAATTTCTATAATTCCCCATTTTTAGACAACGAGACAAGTGCTAAATTAGCAAATTTTTTTACTAAATTTGTAACGAAAAAATCTACTAATGGTAGAGCAACAATTGAATATCATTAACGAAAATGGCGAAATAGAGATGAAGAAATTATCAGAGGTCATGCGAAAATCTCATGCCTAAAAAAATGTAAAAGAGAATGTCAAACTATAAAATTTTCAATACCGAACAGCAGAAGAAAGCAGAATTTATTTTGGAAAATAAATATTCTGAACTATTTGCATTAAATTCCAAAGAAACAAAGGATTTGGCAGTGGTTTGGTGCTATTATTCGGGGAAAATAGAGGGCAATACCTATTCTTTCGTCGAAACGGAATCTTTGCTCAAAGACGACATCACTTCGATTAAAAGATACGAAGATGCTAAAATGTTGAAAAATTTGTATAACGCATTTATTTCCGAATTGGAATACATTAAAAACGGAAATATTGAGACTATAGAGGAAAAAACGATTTTCAGGATTCATAAATTGATTACGCAGGAATTGGTTTCCACAGAAGATAGCGGATTTTATCGCAACAGGCAGGTGCGCATCAGCGGTACGCATTACCTTCCGCCATCAGACAAACATGAAATCCAATCTTTGATGAATCAAATTTTCGTCAAACAAAATGAATTTAGCAATCCGTTGGAACTCGCTGTTTTTCTGCATGGCAATATCGCGAAAATGCAACCTTTTATAGACGGCAATAAACGAACTTCGCGCTTCGTGGAAAGCATTGTTTTGATGAATAATAATTTAGTGCCTGTTTATTCCATCAACGAGGAAGACATTCAGAAATACCGAAAAGCAATTATTTCTTTTTACGAAACGCACGATTATAACCTTTATGCAGATTATTTTTTGACCCGACAAATAGAACGCATCAATGAAATTTCCTTAACAGGCGAAGAAATTTTTGATTTGAATACAAACCAAAAAAAGAAATCCAATTTCAGAAGGACGTATTTTATTTGATTTACATAACCCGTTGTGTATAAATAAATATTTTTGTAAAATATTTATTTATAGCCTTTTGTGTTTTCTCATTGTATTAATTTGTGGACTAAAAGCCATTTTTACAGTAAAAAATACTCATATTCAAGCAGAATGACCGAACGTACAAAAGTAGTTTCAAAATTTATTTTATCTATCTTTAATTGACTACTCTTGTTTCATGAAATCCGAAAAAGATTTATCCGTAGAAAACCACTCTTTTTGTTAAAAAAGATTTACTTTTGTTTGTTTTTACAATCTAAAAACAAAAACGAATGAATTTTAATTCTCTTTTTAGAAAAAAAAATATTCTCAACATACAGACCGAAGAAGCCGAACATTCCACGCTCAATAAAGTGTTGAGCGTCAAAGATTTAACCTTTTTCGGTATTGCTGCCATCATCGGAGCGGGAATTTTCAGCACTATCGGCAGAGCTTCCTACGATGGCGGTCCTGCAGTCGCCCTGCTCTTTGTTTTTGTGGCAGTTGCCTGCGTTTTTACAGCTTTGTGCTATGCTCAGTTCGCTTCGATGATTCCGGTCAGCGGAAGCGCTTACACTTACGCTTATGTGTCTCTCGGAGAGATATTTGCATGGATTATCGGTTGGGCGTTGATTTTGGAATATGCTGTGTCCAACATGGTTGTTGCCATTTCATGGTCGGAATATTTCACGTCCATGCTGGCGGGCTTCGGCATTCACTGGGCGGACTGGCTCGCCATCGACGCAGGCTCGGCGCACCGTGCAATGGAACAGATTCAGCAGTTTTCGGGAACAGGCGAACCTGTCTCCGACAACATCGTCAAGGCGGCGCAGACCTATCAATCTGCTCCTGAATTTCTGGGATATAAAATCATTTTTGACCTGCCCGCAGGATTGATTACGTTTTTCATCACAATTTTGGCTTATATTGGAATCAAGGAATCAAGAAATGTGAGTAACGCTTTGGTTTATTTAAAGTTAGGCGTGATTGTCTTTGTTATCATAGCGGGTGTATTTTTCATAAAGCCCGAAAATTGGTCGCCTTTCATGCCGAACGGCGTAGGCGGCGTGCTGAGCGGCGTAGCGGCGGTTTTCTTTGCTTTTATCGGTTTCGATTCTCTCTCGACTATGGCGGAAGAATCCAAAAATCCGCAGAAAGACCTGCCCAAAGCCATGATTTACTGCTTGATAATCTGCACGGCTCTTTACATTTTGATTTCTCTGGTTTTGACAGGAATGGTAAATTTCAAGGAACTGCGTGTAGATGACCCTCTCGCTTATGTTTTTAGCAAAATCGGAATGAATTTTGTGGCGGGAATCATCTCCATCAGCGCTGTGATAGCGATTACAAGTGCGCTTTTGATTTATCAAATCGGGCAACCAAGAATTTGGATGACGATGAGCCGCGACGGTTTGTTGTGGAAAAAATTTGCTGAAATTCATCCCAAATACAAAACGCCTGCTTTCTCGACCATCATTACAGGCTTGCTCGTCGGCTTGCCCGCCATGTTTTTGGACATGCAGTTTGTGGTGGATTTGACCAGCGTCGGGACGTTTTTTGCGTTTATTTTGGTCTGTGCGGGGACACTGTTTTTAGACTACAAAGGATTGACGAAAAATGCCAAGTTTAAAATCCCTTATATTAACGGACAATATATTGTAGTTCTGTTGTTTATCCTTGCTTTTGTTTTGTTTCTCACGCAGACCGACTGCAAAGCCGTGATTGCCGAAAAACCTTTGCTGGTTTTCTTCTGGCTGGTATGGCTGGGGATTTCTGTAACTTCCTTAAAACTAAAATATTCCCTTATTCCTGTGATGGGAATTTTGTTCAATCTATACTTGATGACAGAATTGGGCTGGTCAAACTGGACGATGTTCATTATCTGGCTCGTACTTGGCTTAACTATCTATTTTTGTTTTAGTTATAAAAACAGTAAATTAGTTGGGAAATAAATTTGTGATTTTAAAACAATCCTGCCTGCCCGCTTGGATTTTTGAATCTTCCTAAATGTTTAAAAGCCTTTTCGGTAGCTTCCCGCCCGCGCGGAGTGCGCATCAGGTAGCCTTCCTGAATCAGAAACGGCTCATAAACCTCTTCCAGCGTGCCGGAATTTTCTCCGACCGCCGTCGCAATCGTCGTCAGTCCGACAGGTCCTCCTTTGAATTTGTCGATAATGGAAAGCAAAATTTTATTATCCATTTCGTCCAAGCCGTGTTTATCGACTTTCAGAGCGTCCAAGCCGATTTCGGCAATTTTCACGTCGATTTTTCCTGAACCTTTAATTTGTGCAAAATCTCGGATTCTGCGGAGCAAAGCGTTGGCAATGCGGGGAGTTCCTCGACTTCGAGAGGCGATTTCAATTGCTGCCTGCGGTTCTATTTCCATGTTCATGATTCGGGAACTCCGCTCAACAATGAGGGTGAGAAGTTCCGCAGTGTAGTATTCCAGACGGAAATTAATTCCGAAACGAGCGCGCAGAGGCGAGGTCAGCAGTCCCGAACGGGTGGTCGCCCCGACGAGTGTGAACGGATTGAGGTTGATTTGCACGGAACGCGCATTGGGACCGCTTTCTATCATAATATCAATGCGGTAGTCTTCCATCGCAGAGTACAGATATTCTTCGACTATAGGCGAAAGACGGTGGATTTCATCGATGAAAAGCACATCGTTTTCTTCCAGCCCCGTCAAAAGCCCTGCTAAGTCGCCGGGTTTGTCCAACACGGGACCTGAGGTAATTTTGATTCCTACGCCGAGTTCATTGGCGATAATGTGCGCCAGCGTGGTTTTCCCCAATCCGGGAGGACCGTGAAGCAGAACGTGGTCTAAGGATTCATTCCGCAATTTGGCAGCTTTCACAAAGATTCCCAAATTGGACATAATCTGCGGCTGACCTGCAAATTCGTTGAAATTTTGCGGGCGCACCTGTTCCTCGCCGATGAGGTCTTCTTCGGAATATTTGTTTTTATCAGGATTCAATAAATCAGACATGAATGTAAAATTAGGGAATCTGCGTTTATTGACAAAATTTTTTATTTTACAGATGTAAAACCCTCAATTTTTTAGAATTTTGAAGTTGCTGTTTTTCTAAATCACAACAGCCGTGCCGCTTGCGGTAACCCTAAGCATACTTCCGTTTGAACCCGCCGTTTCATCATACTATATTTGAAAAAAAGATATTGATTCGATAACTCCATAATTTTTAATGCGCAAAAAAAGTAAAATTATGAACTTAAAACGTTTATCTTCCACAGGTCAGCGGCTTGCGGTTATGAAAATCAGTCCTTATCAGGACAAGAAAATACTTTTTTACTTGACCGAAAGGGATAAGCGGTACAACTAATTCTGTTTTCTTTTATTTAATTTCTTATAAATCTCTCTTACATCGGCAGTCCCAAAATTTGATGCGTCCGTTGGCGGGTTTGCACACAGTATTCATCGTCAAGAGTCCGGTTGAAAGACGGAGCCATTTCCGAAAGTTTTTTCTGCCATTCAGGAGAATTGTATTCTTCCGGAAAACATTGTTTTATCAAATTCAGCATAATGGCGGCAGCCGTAGAAGCGCCGGGCGAAGCTCCAAGCAAAGCCGCAATCGAACCGTCGGCAGAACAAATAACTTCCGTGCCGAATTTCAGCACGCCGCCTTTTTCCTTGTCTTTCTGTATGACCTGAACGCGCTGACCGGCAACTTCCTCGTTCCAGTCCTCAACTTTTGCCGTCGGCAGATAGTCTCGTAGAGACTCAACTTTCTGTGCCTTAGTCAATTTCACCTGTTCTACCAAATATTTGGTCAAATCCATATTGCGCCAGCCTGCGAGAATCATCGCCCCGATATTTTCAAAGCGCAGAGACTTGAACAGGTCGAGAAAAGAGCCGTGTTTCAAGAATTTAGTAGAAAAAACGGCGAACGGTCCAAACAGCAATTTCTGTTTTCCGTCGATGATGCGCGTGTCCAGATGCGGTACGGACATTGGCGGCGCACCGATTTGCGCTTTGCCATAAACTTTGGCGTGATGTTTTTTGACGACCTCGTCGTTGTTGCAGACCAGCCACTCGCCTCCGACAGGGAACCCGCCGAAGCCACGCACTTCTTGAATGTTCGACTTTTCCAAAAGTAAAATCGCTCCGCCGCCTGCACCAATGAAAACAAAATCTGCCAAAGTATGGAATTTTTCGCCTGTTTTCAGATTTTTGACCTTTATATCCCACTTGCCGTCCTGTGTGCGGGTGAGGTTTTTAACTTTGTGATTCAGATTGATTTCGATTTCTTTTTTCTTTTCAAGATTTTCAAAAATCTCCTGTGCCAAAGCTCCGAAATTTACGTCAGTTCCAATTCCGATGCGGGTTGCCGCCACTTTTTGTCCGCTCGGACGATTTTCCATAACCAGCGGAATCCATTTTTTGATTTGATCGAAGTCTTCCGAATATTCCATCTCTTTGAACAGCGGGTGATTATACATGGCTTCATAACGTTTTTTCAAGAAATTCACGTCTGTTTCGCCATCGACAAAACTGTAATGAGGCACAGAGTTAATAAAAGCATCAGGCGATGAAATATAATGATTTTTAACTAAATACGCCCAAAATTCTTTGGAAAGTTCAAACTGCGAAGCGACCTCTACGGCTTTGGAAATGTCCATTGTGCCGTCGGGTCTCAGGCTGGTGTAATTGAGTTCGCAAAAGCCCGAATGCCCCGTTCCTGCGTTGTTCATGGCGGAAGAACTTTCGTCTGCTGCAACATCCAGCATTTCATACAATTTTATGTTTACGGCAGGGTTCAACTGTTTTAAAAACATGCTCAAAGTAGCGCTCATAATTCCCGCACCTACCATTACAATTTCTTTTTTCTCTGATTTCATGAGATTTAACGGATTTTTTTTATTTAATTTCGTCCGGATAAATATCATTCTTTTTTGAGACTTGTGCAATTTTTTTATTTATTTTTTCGGCTAAAACTTTTTTTGAGGCGCTATTATTATGCAAAACAAATAGCTTGTCGAGGACTGCCCGAAGGGCAGTATTTTCGTAACCGTAGGTCGTGACCTGCGGAGAAAAGACAGCACAACAACCTCTGCCTGCAAAGGCAGACTTGTACGGAAAAAGTGCTGCCTTTGCAGGCAGTTGTCGGAGCTGTGCATTGCCGCAGGCTGCGCTGTCGCTTACCCGCGGTTATGAAAATTACGCCTTTCAGGCGAAATAGCACCTCAAAATAAGTTTTAGCCATTTTTTCTTAATTTCAATTAGTAAATGCGAATTTAGGGTTTAAGAAAGAATCAAAAAAAGGATCTGATGCTGATGGATTGTAGATAACGGCAATAACTTTTAGCGCAGCGTTAAAAAAGGCGTAAATCAATGAGAATATGCAGAATTATCGGCATGAAAATATTGCCGCTTGCCGGATAAACCGGCATAAATATTCCCCTATCAAAGTTGCTGCAATGCCGGCTTAGAACCTTTGTCTAAATCATGCGTTATTACCCTTTATCAAAATTGTCATAATCGTAGTAATCAAAGTCATAATCATAGTAAAGTTCGTCTTGCAATCGTTCATTTGCACTGTTTTCCTTTGCACTGTTTTCCTTTATAGGGAAAGCAGATTTACAACTGCTTAAAAACAAGCAGAATATCAAG
>JAITOO010000002.1 GCA_031289875.1 Flavobacteriaceae bacterium | reverse complement strand
ACTGTAACCTTGCCTGCGTCAAAGCCTTTCTGAGCAAAATCGAAAGAAAGTTTGGCTGATTCTGCCGCTTCCCTCGCCGCCAAAAACGACTGATACGATGACCGCACATCAAAACAGGCAACCGCAGATTCAACAACTGAATGCAACTAAGGCGTGTAAATTAAATTTCGTCTGGGTCTATTATTGATTTTGAATTGTATCTATTTGATTTCTGTTCGTTAAAGTCGTTGAAATTTGCCTTTTTTGGGATGTACTGTCTGATGAGTTTGTTGGTATTTTCAATAAGCCCTTTTTCCCATGAAGAATAGCACGTATGTTTGTACAGCGGCTTTGTCTTTGTGAATGATTTTATAGATGGTTTCGTAACTGACAAAGAGTTTGTTTTCTCATTTGAGTCTGCCTGTTATCTGCTGTGGCGACCAGCCTTGCTCAATCAACGCCAAGATTTCTTTTTTGATATGCGTAAGCAATTTTCGCGGATTTTTCATGCTCTCCTTACGCAGCTCTGCCATATCTTGGGCATATTCAAACGAATATGTGCCCTTGTTATTGGCATTTCGTTTCAACTCACGGCTCACGACCAATTTGTCCTTTCCGATTGCTTCGGCAATCATTTTTTGGCTACAGCCTTGCTTGCACATTGCAGAAATGGTATACCTTTGCTCGCGGGATAAATGTACTTTTTTCATAAGCAACTTAAAAGTAGAAATTTTTTCCTAAACCTCAATCAGGGGCATGCCCCTGATTGAGGTTTTTTTCTACCTAAAGTTGCATTTGTTAGTTGAAATTACAATGCAAGTAACCATGAAAATCTATCGAATATTAAGACTCTCAGTTTTTTTACTCAGTTTTCCTTCATTTATCAAATTAATAATAATAAACCTCAAATAAGAAATAGTTTTTAAATTATAGAAGAGAATAAGCGGATATTTTACGAATTTGAAAATTTTTTATTTGCAAAGTAACTAACTAATACGTTGTTTTGTTGGTTTATTAATACTTAAATAACCTTGTTTGACGTTAATTTATTAAATTTTTTTGTGAAATATTTGCATGTAACAAAAAACTGTCGTAGCTTTGAAGCCATAAATAAAAAAAATAAAATGTTGAATAATTTCTGTATTACATTAATAATTTTGGTCGTTTTGGTCATTCTTTTCTAAAAAAAAGGGAATGTTAATGTTATGCAGTAAAATTTAGTCCCTTTCTTGAGAAAGGGATTTTTTTGTAAACAGAAAATGAAGCATCAACTAAGAAGTTACACAAGCACGCAAGGCAGACGAATGGCGGGAGCGCGGGCGCTTTGGAGAGCCAACGGAATGAAAGAAGAACAGATGAGCAAACCGCTCATTGCCATTGTCAATTCCTTTACGCAGTTTGTTCCGGGACACGTACACTTGCACGAAATCGGACAATTTGTCAAAAAAGAAATCGAAGCATTGGGCTGTTTCGCTGCCGAGTTCAATACCATTGCCATTGACGACGGCATCGCTATGGGGCATGACGGAATGCTCTATTCGCTCCCCTCGCGCGATTTAATTGCCGACAGCGTCGAGTACATGGTCAATGCCCACAAAGCCGATGCGATGATTTGCATCAGCAACTGTGACAAAATCACGCCCGGAATGCTCATGGCAGCTATGCGTCTGAATATCCCGACCGTTTTCGTATCGGGAGGACCTATGGAAGCGGGAGAATTTAATCATCAGCATTTAGATTTAATCGATGCTATGATAAAATCCGCCGACGATTCCGTTTCGGACAAAGATGTCTATGAAATCGAACGTTCTGCTTGTCCGACTTGCGGTTCGTGTTCGGGAATGTTCACCGCCAATTCCATGAACTGCCTCAACGAGGCAATAGGACTGGCTTTACCGGGAAATGGAACCATCGTTGCCACTCATGCTAACCGAAAAAAACTTTTTGAAAAAGCCGCAAAGCTCATCGTAGAAAATTCCTATAAATATTATCGGGACGGCGACGAATCCGTGCTGCCGAGAAGCATTGCAGGCAAACCCGCCTTTCTCAATGCCATGACTTTGGACATCGCCATGGGAGGTTCTACCAATACGATTCTTCATCTGCTGGCAGTTGCCAACGAAGCAGAAGTTAATTTTACGATGGACGACATCGACCTGCTTTCACGCAACATTCCCTGCCTCTGCAAAGTCGCTCCGAATACCCAAAAATATCACATTCAGGACGTGAATCGGGCAGGCGGAATTTTAGGAATCATCAAAGAATTGAGCAAAGGAAACTTAATCAATACTTCCGTTTCCCGAATTGACGGTTTGACTTTGAAGCAAGCGATTGAAAAATACGATATTACAAATGAAAATCTTGACCAAGAGGCAACAGAATTTTACAAATCTGCGCCGGCAAATAAATTTAATCTGGTTTTGGGTTCTCAAAATTCTTATTACGAAACATTGGACACGGACAGAATCTCAGGCTGTATCCGAGATATGGAACACGCCTACACCAAAGACGGCGGACTGGCTGTTCTCAAAGGAAACATTGCCCTAAACGGTTGTGTGGTGAAAACCGCAGGCGTCGATGAGAGCATTTTTAAATTTACAGGAACGGCAAAAGTTTTTCAGTCTCAAGAAGATGCTTGCGACGGAATTTTAGGAGGCAAAATACAGTCGGGGGATGTAGTCATCATCACCCATGAAGGTCCCAAAGGCGGACCCGGAATGCAGGAAATGCTGTACCCGACCTCTTATATCAAATCAAGGCATTTGGGCAAAGAGTGTGCACTCATAACCGACGGGCGTTTTTCAGGCGGAACGTCGGGGCTGTCTATCGGGCATGTCTCTCCCGAAGCGGCAGCGGGCGGAGCCATCGGTTTGGTCAAGGACGGCGACATAATAGAGATTGATATTCCCAACCGTTCGATTAATGTGAAAATCTCCGACGAAGAATTAGAATCCCGTAGAAATCAAGAACTTGCTAAAGAAAAAAACGCTTTCAAGCCCAACAGGGACAGGAAAATTTCCAAAGCTTTGCAGGCGTACGCTAACATGGTCAGCTCCGCTGATTTGGGCGCAGTCAGGATTATTGAATAATTAAAACTCAAAAAAAAATTAAATCTATCTATGCAAAATAACAAAATTTCAGGAAGCGAAGCCTTAATTCGAGCTTTGGTGGACGAAAACGTGGACACGATTTTCGGCTATCCCGGAGGGGCAATTATGCCTGTGTTTGACGCTTTGTACGATTACAAAGACAAAATCAATCATATTTTGGCGAGGCACGAGCAGGGCGCAACTCATGCGGCTCAGGGCTATGCCCGCGTATCGGGAAAAGCCGGCGTAGTGCTGGTTACCTCAGGACCGGGCGCAACCAACACGGTTACAGGCGTTGCCGATGCTTTGATTGACAGCACGCCTTTGGTCGTGCTCACAGGTCAGGTTTCTTCAAATTTACTGGGGAGCGATGCCTTTCAAGAAGCTGATGTTGTGGGAATTACAAAACCCATCAGCAAATGGGCATATCAAGTGCGCCGTGCGGAAGACATCGCATGGGCGGTGGCGCGGGCGTTCTACATCGCCAACAACGGTCGCAAAGGACCTGTCGTGATTGATATTACCAAAGATGCCCAGCAGGGAACGGTCGATTATTTTTACGAAAAAATCAATTTCATTAGAAGTTATCAGCCTGTTCCGGACTTGAATAGGGAAGATGTCGAAAAAGCGGCGAAGATTATTAATCAGGCGCAGAAGCCGTTAGCTTTGGTTGGGCAGGGAGTTATTCTCAGCGGAGCGGAACAAGAACTGAAAGAATTTCTGCAAAAGGCGGATATTCCTGCCGGTATGACGATGATGGGACTTTCTGCACTTTCAACCGATGACCCGTACAATGTCGGAATGCTCGGAATGCACGGCAACGTAAGTCCGAATATGAAAACCAACGAATGCGATGTGCTGATTGCTATTGGAATGCGCTTTGACGACCGAGTTACGGGAGATTTGAAAACCTATGCCAAGCAGGCGAAAGTCATTCATTTCGATATTGACCCTGCGGAAATTGATAAAAATGTACAAACTGAGGTAAAAGTATTGGGTGATGCCAAAGTTACGTTGGCAGAAGTTACAAAACTTCTTGATAAAAAGGAACATACCTCGTGGCGCGAAAGTTTTAAAAAATATGACGATGAAGAATACGAGGCTGTGATTGAGGAAGAAATCTACCCGAACGAAGGAAAAATCAAAATGGGAGAGGTGGTGCGCCGTATTTCCGAAGCAACTCATAATGATGCAATTATCGTTACCGATGTCGGACAAAACCAGATGATGGGCGTGCGCTATTCTCATTTCAAAAAAAGCAGAAGCATGGTTACTTCGGGTGGTTTGGGAACGATGGGTTTCGGGCTTCCTGCGGCTATCGGGGCGAAAATTGCCGCTCCTGAACGGACGGTCTGCCTTTTCGTAGGCGACGGCGGTTTCCAGATGACGATGCAGGAACTTGGGACAATTATGGCTAACGATATTGATGTGAAAATCATTATTTTAAACAATCATTTTTTAGGAATGGTGCGCCAATGGCAGGAGTTGTTTTTTGATGAAAGATATTCCGAAACCATCATGAAAAATCCTGATTTCTCGACGATTGCGAAAGCTTACGGCATTCCTGCCAAAAAAATAGAAAAACGGGAAGACTTGGACGGAGCGATTGCTGAAATGATAAATCATAAAGGAACATATCTTCTTGATATTCAGGTTGAACTTAAAGGAATGGTCTATCCGATGATTCCCGCAGGAACTACCGTAACCAATATTTTGTTGGGAGATAATAAAAAAGCATAATCATATGACAGACAAAACATTATATACCGTAACCATATTTTCTGAAAACACCGTTGGACTGCTTGGGCAAGTTACCAGCGTTTTTATCCGCCGTTTTCTGAATATTGAAACCCTTTCCGTGTCGCAATCGGCGATTAAAGGAATCCATAAATTTACCATTACCGTCTTTTCGGACAAGGAAACCATTGAAAAAGTCGTTAGGCAGATTGACAAAAGTGTCGATGTGCTAAAAACCTACTACAACACCGACGACGAACTGATTCATCAAGAAATTGCTCTGTACAAGCTCCCGACGCCTGATTTTTTAAAAATCGGTTCGGTGGAAAAACTTATCCGTAAACATAATGCTCAGATTCTGGAAATTAACGAAATTTGTGTTGTAATACAAAAAACAGGGCATTATGCAGACTCTCAGTCGCTTTTTGACGAACTCAGCGAAAATATCAAGGTTTTGCAGTTTATACGTTCAGGAAGAATTGCTGTAAACACCTCAAAGACAGAGCGATTGAGCGATATGCTTGCCGAAATTGACAAGAGAAATGGACACGAAGAAAATAATTAAAAAAACAGGAAAATATCCTTTTACAATAGATGCCTATTTAACTGATTTCAAAGGAAGAGCCATGCTCCCGATGATGGGCGGATTCATGTTGCAAGCAGCAGCCAAGCACGCTGAGGAGCGCGGTTTCGGCTATTCGTCGATGACCTCGAAAAAAAGAGCATGGGTGCTGTCGCGCCTTGCGGTAGATATGTTTGAATATCCCAAAAACGACACCGTTTTGACCGTCAAAACATGGATTTTCAACGTGAACCGGCTATTCACGGAACGTCATTTCGCATTTGAAGACAGTGCAGGAAACGTCATGGGGTTTGCAAGAACCACTTGGGCTTCGATAGACATGGAAACCCGAAAGCCTGTCAACCTTTTGGAACTCTACGGTTTGACGGACTATGTCAGGGAAGAACAGGAAGCTCCGATTGAAGGTTTAACCAAAATTCCGATTTTAAAGGACAGTTTCGAGACCGCTTCTGAATTTACAGTGAAATACAGCGATATTGATATTAACAGGCACATGAATAGTATGAAATACATTGAGCATTTTATAGATGTTTTTGATATTAATCTGTTTAAAGATAAAGAGATACGCCGTATAGAAATCAATTATATTGCCGAAGCAGGATACGGAGCGCACTTGAAAATCCTCCAAAGAAAAGAAAACGATTCCTGCATTTTGGAAATGAAAAACGGCGAAACAAATATTTGTTCGGCGAGGGTTAAATGGATTATTTATTCAGCAAAGACAACAAAAACAAGGGGATAGGATAGCCCGTAACACGCTGCCGATTGACGGAAATTTGGTAAAGACATAAAAAAAGTTGGCGTATTCAAAAATTGTTGTACTTTTGGGGAATTTAATAATAAATAAATTTAAATTCATGAAACAACTAACTTTACTTTTATCAATGCTCTGTTTAGCAATAGCTTACGGGCAAAATCGAGGTCCCATAGACCTGTATGCCGGCAAAAACGACGACGGTACACTGTTGGCAGCTGCCGGCGCGGCTACCGATAACTCAAGCGCCC
>JAITOO010000202.1 GCA_031289875.1 Flavobacteriaceae bacterium | reverse complement strand
AAATAATTAATTCATTGATTTTCAAATTATTGCTTAATTCCTCTCATCGCTGCCCCAATGAAGTTTGGCACGCAGGTTTTCAAAATAGGAATAATTTTTATATTTGACAATCTTGATTTTAAAATTCGCTTTCTTGATAATAATCTCATCTTGCTCGTCCATAGTATGATAGCGGGAATCCAGCGAGAGCGAATATTGCTGAGAACGGCTGTGAACTTTGAGGCGTATTTCCACATCGTCTTTCAAAATCAATGGTCTGACATTTAGATTGTGAGGCGCAATTGGAGTAATTACAAAAATATCTGCTTTGGGATAAATAATGGGACCTCCGCAACTTAGAGAATAACCTGTTGAGCCGGTTGGTGTGGAAATTATCAATCCGTCTGCCCAAAAGGTATTCAGAGAAATTTCGTTCACATAAGCATCGACGGTTATCATTGCGGTCGTTTCTTTGCGCATCACGGCAGCTTCGTTGATGGCATAGGACGGAAACAGCAAAGATTTTGCCGTGCTGTTTACCTCTAAAATAGAGCGTTCGCTGATGTTGCAGTGTCCGCTCAAAATACGGGGCAGTTCTTTGAGGATTTCGGTTTTCTGCAAAGTTGCCAGAAAGCCCAACCTGCCTGTATTTACGCCCACAATCGGAATGTGGGAGCCTTTGATGAAAGTAACGGCGGAGAGTATCGTGCCGTCGCCGCCGAAAGTAAACAGTAAATCCGTATCTTTGGGAAGTCCATCTTTTTTGCTGAAAGACAAAAGATTAGGATTTTTATAATTTAAAACTGTTTCCAATTCTTGAAGATAAGTATCGCAAACTAAAACGGTTAGATTTTGTTCTTCCAATTTTTGAAAAAAGGATTGAAGCAACTCTTTATCTTCTTCCTTAACTACCTGTCCATAAACGCCTATCTTGTTCATTTTCTTATACTTCTATAAATTTTTGAAGTTGTTTGAAACGGTCGCGAAGCAATTCCTGTTTAGAATCTTCCCAATATTTGTTGGAAATTCGATAGCCGTAACGCTCAAAAGCATCGCCAATAGATTTCAGGTGTTCAATGCTGACTTTCAATGCGATAACAGCCTTATTTTCATTATAGCCGACGAGCATCAGTCCTAAAATTTTGCCGTTGTTGCTCTCTACGATGTTAGCAATCTCGCTGATAGAATATTTTTGAATAGGAGTGGTCAATGTGAGATAAGCGCCAAATTCTGTAATGAACGGAAAATCAGCGACTTTATAGATAATGTCTTCTGACAATAAAACGCCTATATATTTTTCTTCCTTGTCCAAAACGGGAATGATATTGGCTTCGTATTCGCTGAAAATAGGGAAAGCATCAAACAAGTCAGCCTCGCCGGAAAGTGAAAACTTTTCAAGTTCAACCCAATGATTTTTAATTAGTTCGTTGGAATTGAGACCTTGAATTTCTCTACTGTTGAGGCTTCCGAGCAGTTTTCCATCTTTAACAACAGGCAGATGTGTCAGTCTAAAATCAACTATCTGACGTTCAGCCTCTTGAATTGATGAATTTTCTGCGAGCGGGAAAATTTCCTTCGAAAGATATTCAGCGATAATCATACGGCGAAGTTATGATAAGTTTTTCAGTTACCCAAATTTTAACAATTCTGCTTTTTGTATTCGAGTCATTTTTTTAACTACCTCATCGTAAGAATGTTGTATTAATTTTATTAGAAAATTGTCGAAAAGATTTTTCTCAAAATTCACAGTATTCCAATGTTTTTTGTTCAAGTGATGCCCTGCAACAATGATTTCAGGATATTTTTCCCTCAGTTCCAGAGCATAATCGGGGTTGCATTTCAGACTGACCGAAAAAATTTCGCTGTTCAACCCCGTCAAAGCAAACATTTTTCCCAACACTTTGAAAACCAGTGTTTCATCATCAAAAGGAAAACACTCGGTAACCGCAGGCAGGCTCAAACAAAATTCTCTGAATTCTTCGATATTCATGTTTTTGTTTTTTAATAATAAGGTAAAATTATGAAGAAAAATCAAAACCGGTAAATAAATTTCCAAAAAATGATTTTTCTCAATAAAATCTTTTTACCTTTGTTGAAATTAAAAAGTAAACAAAAAGTGAATTTCAGCGAAATAATCATCATCATTTTGGTCGCAGTTTTGATTTTCGGTCCTGATAAAATACCTGGGATAGCGCGTGGTTTGGGACAAGGTTTCAGGGCGATGAAAAACGCAACGGACGACATCAAGCGGGAAATCATGTCTCAGATTGATGAAAGCGGTTCTGTGAAAGAAATTCAGGAAGAAATTCAGCAAGCCAAAAAGTCAATGGAAGAGGTTACCGGAGAGGCTTCGCAAAACCTCAATACTTTGGTGGACGATACTTTTGAGGGTTCTGTAAAAAGAAGTTGAAAAATGGAAATTTTAGTACATTGGGATACGCAGTTGTTCCTGTTTTTGAATAACTTGGGCTGTCCTCAGTTCGATACTTTCTGGCTGTTTGTTACCGATAGACTTTCGTGGTTTCCTCTGTATGGAATACTTGCAATCATCATTTTTGAAAAATTTGGGTGGAAAAAAGCCCTGCTGATTTTAGTCTGTGTCGCACTAATGATAGCCGTTTCAGACGGACTGGCTTCGCTGGTCAAAGGATGGGTCAAGCGACCGAGACCCTGTCTGACTTCTTCGCTTGACGGCTTGTTTCGTTTGGTAATAGACAGTTGCAGAGGAAGATACTGTTATTTTTCGGCACATGCCGCCAATTCTTTCGCTTTGGCGATGTACTTGTCTGCGCTTTTTCAAAAAGAACACAAATACGCTCCGTTTTTATTGTTTGTGTGGGCAGCAGTGGTATCATACAGCCGAATTTATGTCGGCGTGCATTTTCCATTGGACGTGCTGACAGGCGCATTGGTTGGATTGGCGATTGGCTGGATTTTTGGTAAAACATTGAAAATTGTGGTGTGAAGCTATTCCAGCGCTATTTCGCAGTTTAGATTGTCGTCTCCTATGGAAGCTCCGATTTTTTGATAAAATTTAATCGCTCTTTCGTTCCAGTCCAATACCTGCCATTGCAGACAGGTGCAACCGTTGTCTTTGCCGAACTGTTTTAAAAACTCAATCGCTTGATTTCCTATGGATTGCCGTCTGTACTTCTCCCTAATGTACAAATCGTCCAAGTATAAATTTTTTCCTGCCCAAGTATGGAAAGAAAAGAACGTAAAGGCATAACCTGCGATTTCTTTTTCTTCTTTTTCAATGATAAAAAATTGAAAATGAGGCATTCCTTTCCTCAAATCTTCCAGAGAAATTTTTACTTTTTCCTGTTTTCCTAAATAATCGGCAAATTCCTTTATCATTTCAAATAAAATTGGCAAATCTTCTTCTGAAGCTCGTTTTATGCTAATGGTCATCACCTGTGATTTTTCCTCAAAAATACGCTTTTTCACTGCTATTCAAATATTATTTAGCCGAAAAAAATATTTTATTTGGAATCTTTGTAAAAAAAGACCTAACTTTATAACTTAATTTCTAAAAAGAGGTTTATTTGAGTGTCAATATTATGTATCAGATTGATTTAGAGAAAGAAGAAATCGAAATTGCAAAACGCTACAAAGATATGCTTCGCAATACGTACAGGATTTTGACTGATGAGAACAAAACCTTGATAAGGAAGGCTTTTGACCTCGCCAAAGAGGCACACAAAGACCAGCGGAGGAAAACGGGAGAACCGTATATCTATCATCCGTTGGAGGTGGCAAAAATCGTGGCGGACGAAATCGGGCTGGACACAACCAGCATTGTCTGTGCGTTGCTTCACGACGTGGTCGAAGACACGCCGTACACCGTTAAGGACATCGAAAAAATGTTTAATCCGAAAATCGCTCAAATCGTCGAAGGATTGACCAAAATTTCAAATATTGACCATCAGGATTTGTCTCTTCAATCTGAAAATTACCGCAAATTGCTTTTGACCTTGTCGCAGGACGTGCGCGTGATTTTAGTCAAAATTGCTGACAGACTGCACAATATGCGGACGCTGGACAGCATGAAATACAAAAAACAGATGAAAATCGCTTCTGAAACGATTTATCTGTATGCACCTCTGGCTCACCGACTGGGACTTTATACCATCAAATCCGAACTTGAAGATTTGAGTCTAAAATACACTGACCCTGACCAATACAACTATATCGTTCACAAATTAGAGGAAACTGAAAAAGACCGGCAGCGGTACATTGAGCAGTTTACAAAAATCATCAGCAAGAGGTTGGAAGAAGAAAATTTGAATTTCAGCATCAAAGGGCGGGCGAAATCTGTTTTTTCAATTTTCAAAAAGATGAAAAAACAAAATGTTTCCTTTGACGAAGTTTATGACCTTTTTGCAATCAGAATTACCTATAAATCAGACTTTAAGAACGAAAAATTCTTGGCGTGGAAAGTCTATTCGATAGTAACTGACGAATTTCGCCCGAATCCGAATCGAATGCGCGATTGGATTACTACGCCTCGTTCCACAGGTTATGAAAGTCTGCACGTTACGGTTATTGGTCCCGAATCTAAATGGGTGGAAGTGCAAATCCGTTCGGAACGAATGGACGAAATTGCGGAAAAAGGAATTGCAGCGCATTACAAATACAAGGAAGGCTACAAGACAGAGGACAATCAGATTGAAAACTGGATTGCTCAGGTGCGGGAACTGTTGGAAAATCAAGAAGTTACCAACACCAAAGATTTGCTCGACGAGTTCAAGCTCAATTTGTACACCAAAGAAATTTTCGTTTTCACGCCGAAAGGCGATTTGAAAGTTTTGACCAAAGGCGCAACGGCATTGGATTATGCCTATTCGATACACTCCAACATCGGAGACCACTGTCTGGGAGCTAAATCCAACGGAAAATTAGTTCCGTTGAGCTACAAACTTGAAAGCGGCGACCAAGTCGAAATTCTAACTTCGCCGAACCAAAAACCTAAACAGGACTGGCTGGATTTCGTCATCACCTCCAAAGCAAAATCAAGGATTAAGGCGGCGCTGAACAGTGAAAAAAGACAATATACAGAAGAAGGTAAAGAGATATTAATCAGAAAGTTGAAGCATTTTAAAATCATCTTTTCCGAAACAGAACTCAATGCCATTCAAAAATTTTTTGGTGCAAAAACAAGCCACGATATTTTCTATCAAGTGGCGACAGGCATTATTGATACCAAAGAACTGAAAAAATACGCCGACAGCAAAAGTGTTATAAATAACTTGTTATCAAGGTTTAAGCGCAAGCCTAACATCGTCAGCAAAGAGGAATTTGCCGAACCGAAAGAAGAGGGAAATCTGGATTTGCTGGTTTTCGGAGAAGATGAGGAAAAACTGACTTACGAACTGGCTTCGTGTTGCAACCCGATACCGGGCGACAAGGTTTTTGGTTTTATAACCATCAGCAAGGGAATTAAAGTTCACAAATATAGTTGTCCAAATGCCGTTTCGCTGCGTGCCAACTACGATTACCGCATTATCCAAGCCAAATGGGTAAACAGTTCCACCCGCGATTTTCTTATCAACGTTTCTTTGGAAGGCATTGACCGAAACGGAATAATAAACGATATTACAACTTTGACTTCCAACACTTTAAATATTGGCATCAAAAAACTGAATATTGATTCTGACGACGGAATATTCAAAGGCGTTTTGACGCTTTTTGTAAAAAACAGCATGCAATTAGAGGAAACTTTGAAAAATCTCCGCCAAATTGATGGAATTTTGAAAGTAACAAGAATGGAGAAGACCTAAAAATTCCTCCTGAAATTTTCATTTGCAGGAGGAAAATAGCTTGAATGTTTACACCTGATTATTAAAATTTATATTAAAATCACTTTATCATCTCAAAACTCCGTTTGATGAAATCGGTTAAGTCTTTGCCTTTCAGAATATTTTGAGACAGTTTTGCCAAATCCAACGCTTGTTTAATAATTTTGGATTTTTCTTCCGGGTTTTCTTTTGCCAGAATTTCCGAAGCCAGAGGGTTGTTTGTATTCACGACTAAGTTGTACATTTCAGGGAAGTTGCCCATTTGGAACATTCCTCCGCCGGTTTGCTGCATGTCTTTCATTCTCCGCATAAATTCGGGTTGAGTGAGCATAAACGGCACATCGTCTCTGCCGAGATTTTCCAATTCAATCGTATAAGTCTTGGAATCAATGCTTTCCTCCAATGCTTTTTTCAAAGTTTCCTTTTGTTCATCAGAGAGAACCGAAACCGTGCTTTCGTCTTTTTTAATCAAATTGTTGATGTGGTCGGCATCTACACGCACAAATGAAATTTTTTCCTTCGTTGTTTCCAGTTTTTGAATCCAGTGCGGAACAAGCGGAGAATCAAGCAGTAAGACTTCATATCCCTTGTCTTTGGCAGTCTGAATGTACGGGTCTTGTTCATTCACATTGGTAGCATACAAAATCACCAAATTGCCGTCTTTGTCGGTTTGCAGGTCTTTGATTTTGCCTTTCAATTCGTCAAAAGTGCAGTATTTGCCATCTACTGTCGGATACAATGCAAATTTGTCGGATTTTTCATAAAATTTTTCTTCCGAAATCATGCCATATTCGATAACAAGTTTGATGTCATTCCATTTTTTTTCGTACTCTTCACGGTTTTCGTTCATCAGCGAAACCATTTTGTCTGCCACTTTTTTGGTGATGTAAGACGAGATTTTTTTCACCGCTCCGTCCGCTTGTAAATAAGACCGCGAAACGTTCAGCGGAATGTCAGGCGAGTCGATAACGCCTCGAAGCAGCATCAAAAAGTCAGGGACGATGCCTTTTACTTCATCGGTTACAAATACCTGATTTTGATATAATTGTATTTTATCCTTGTCTAAATTCAAATTATTTCCGATTTTCGGAAAAAACAAAATTCCTGTCAAATGGAAAGGATAATCCACGTTCAGATGAATGTAGAAAAGCGGTTCGTCAAATTGCATGGGGTACAGTTCGTGATAGAAAGCCTTGTAATCTTCGTCTTTCAGTTCAGTCGGAGTTTTTGTCCACGCAGGATTAGGATTGTTGATGATATCATCGACCGTAACAACCTCAGGCTTAGCATCTTTATCTGCTCCTTCGGGCAGAGGTAAAGTTTCTTCTTTTGTGCCGAATTTAATCGGAATGGGCATGAAACGGTTGTATTTCAATAGCAGTTCGCGGATTTTGTAATCTTCCAGAAATTCTTGAGAATCTTCGGACAGGTGGAGAATGATTTCCGTGCCGCGTTCGGTGCGGGCAGACGGAGACAGTTCAAATTCAGGGCTTCCGTCGCAGACCCAATGCACGGCGGGTGCGTGGGTGTCGGATTTGGTGATGATTTCGACCTTGTCGGCAACCATGAAAGAGGAATAAAATCCCAAGCCGAAATGTCCGATAATTCCCTCTTTTTCAGCGTCTTTGTGTTTGGAAATAAAATCTTCCGCACCGGAAAAAGCCACTTCGTTGATGTATTTGATGACTTCTTCTTCCGTCATTCCGATTCCCGAATCAAGGACGTGAAGCGTTTTGTTTTCTTTATTGATTTTTATTTCGATGACAGGGCTGCCATATTCTGTTTTGGCTTCGCCGATGTTGGTTAAATGTTTGAGTTTCAGCGTTGCATCAGTTGCGTTGGAAACGAGTTCGCGCAAAAATATTTCGTGGTCGCTGTATAAGAATTTTTTAATCAGAGGGAAAATATTTTCGACTGATACATTGATATTTCCTTTTGCCATGTTGTATTGATATTTTTATGATTGAATCTGCAAATCGCAAAAAAAATACCAATACATGAAAAATGACAAAATGACGTGTTTTTTGAATTTTTAACGGTTATTTTTTCTTTTCTTCCGAAAAATTTTTTCCTTTCATGATTTTATACAAATCAAGTTCCAGAGACTGTGTCGGTGTCTCAATAATTCGTCCGACTTCCAGACCGCTTTTGTAAACAATAAAAGTCGGTACAAACTGAATGTTTTTCTGCGCCTGTTCTCCGTAAAAACTTTCTTTTTTCCGGTTTACGGCATACAAGGTGATTTTGTTTTTTGAAAATTTGATTTCGTCAAGAATTTTTAAAAATCTCGGCAGCTGTTCTTGGCTGTCGTCGCACCAAGTCCCGAAAAAAATTTCGATATTATATAAAAAACCCTTGTTTTTCAATGCTTTAATTACGTGAGTTTCAGCGGTATAGGATTCATATTCTTTTTGATACCAATCGGTAAATTCGGGTTCGACCAAAGCATTGCGCGTAACCCGCCCTATCAGCATGGTTTCGCCGTCTGTAGTAGTAATTTTTCTATTCACAACAATTTTTTGAGGAGAGGAAGAACAACTCATCAAAATGCCAAAAATGGAAAGTATGAGTAAGAATTTTTTTTCGTTCATTTTTTGAAAAAAATTTTGACAAAGATACAAACTCTTTTTCTTTTCGCAATTATTTTTAATGAGTTGGG
>JAITOO010000175.1 GCA_031289875.1 Flavobacteriaceae bacterium | reverse complement strand
AGACGCAGAAATAATTACGACTGCATAAACCTGAAAAAATCGGTTGAACGATTTTTTACAAATTTACAAGATGTTACATTAAATGGAATTGAAAAGCCCATCAGCAAATACGTTGATTATGTGTGGAAAAATTTGACTTTGAATGATTATATTTCGTTGTTAAAAAAAGAACCCAATAGAAATGTTGAAAATCATGATATGTATAAAAATTATTGCAACAAACTAAATTTTAAAAGCGAAAAAGATTTTTGGAATGCAATAATTGATTTGGAAAAAGAAAAACTATTCTATTTTATTTTGGGTTTTCCTCAAAAAATTGTTTGGATAAAAACAGGCGAAAAAGAGGCTGAAAAACGATTTCTCGGATACGAATTTTCGGAAAGAAGGGGACACGAAGGAATTCACGCAATTCAAAGAGACAGTACCATTTCACAATGTACCAAATTATTTGATGAAGACGTGTTTGATAACCCATTAAAAGCAAGTGCATACATTTACAAAGCATTTTCAAACGAATTTATCCCAATAGATGAAAGTCTAAAAGATAATATTACCAATGTGAATTTGCTTGACACACTCAATTTCACAAATGAATACTTTGATTATCAAATAATTTGCAAATCAGTAAATGAAATTCCGCAAATTATGAGTAAATGGAATTTTGAAGAGTTGAGTTCAATAGCCAATATTATTCGTGGTGTTACCTATTCCAAAAACGAACAGGTTGAAAAATCAAATACAATAATTTTAACCGCAGATAATATTACTTTGGATGGAAAAATTAAGGTGACCAAACAGGTTTTTCTGAATGAAAATTATAAGGTAGGTACTGAAAAGAAATTAAGGAAAAATGATGTTTTTATGTGTTTTTCAAGCGGCAGCAAGAAGCATTTGGGAAAGGTTGCTTTGATTGAGAATAACACAAATTATTTTGCAGGTGGTTTTATGGGCATAATAAGAGTGAATGAAAACATAAAAGCAAAATATTTGTATTATCTATTAAATACGCTGTTAAGAGAAACAGTTATTGCAATGGGAACCGGTTCAAATATTAATAATCTTTCTTCGGTGGTTAATTCATTAAAAATCCCTGTTCCTTCGATGGAAATTCAAAAAATAATTGTTGCCGGAATTGAAGAATTAGAAGAAAAGGCAAAAACAATAGTAGTGGCTGATTTTGATAATGAAATTGAGAAGATACTAAAAAAATACTTGCAATGACAATAGAAGAGAAAATTAAAAAAGCAGTAGAAAGCAACAAATTAAATCTGCAAAAATTAGGTGAAAGAAAATGGTATAACTATTTTATTCGTGTTACAGAATTGGTTTGGGCAAGAAATTTATGGGACGGATATGAAATAGAAGTTTATAATGAAAAATATGGAGACCATTTAACAACTGTAAAAATATAATACTTCCCCCCTCTTTCCGAGCAGCAAAAACTCGTTTCCGAAATAGAAAAAATAGAAACACAAATTGCCACAATAGAGCAGGACGTTGCCGAAATCCCAAAACAAAAAGAAGCGATATTGAAACGATATTTGTAAAAAAACGAAATCGGAAGAAATAAAAAACAACTGAAACCAAACCATGAACCCCTTTTCCAATACTGAGACCGCTTTTCAACTCAAAAGCAATCAGGATTTAAAAAAAGCAAAATTTCTGTTTTTGTGCATCGAAAAACCTGCACTCACCAAGTTCGGCACAGTCTTTCTCAACACAGCGATGAAGTACAATTTTCCTTTCGCCAAAGGAATCGTCAAAGACACCTTGTTCCGTCATTTTTGCGGCGGTGAAACCATGCAGAAGTGCATCCCCGTCATTCAAAACATGTATAGCAAAGGCGTTTCTTCCATTCTCGACTATTCCGTCGAGGGCAAGGAAGAAGAAGCTACTTTCGACCACACGGTGCAGGAAACCGTCAAAATCATCAACTTTGCCGCAGACAATCCGGCGATTCCTTTTTCCGTTTTCAAGCCCACAGGTTTCGGACGGCTCGGCTTGTACGAAAAAGCCGGCTCGCAACAACTCCTTTCCGACAGCGAGAAAGAAGAGTGGCAGCGGGTTTGCAACCGCTATTATCAAGTCTGTGAACTGAGCCATACATTGGGTTTGCCGATTATGATTGACGCCGAAGAAAGTTGGATGCAAACTGCCGTTGATGACCTCACAGAAGAACTGATGAAAAAATTTAATCAGGAAAAATGTATCGTTTGGGGAACGCTCCAAATGTACCGTAAGGGCAGGCTCGACTTCCTGAAATCCCAACGGAAAAAAGCCGAAAACGGCGGTTATTTCATCGGATTCAAAATTGTACGCGGCGCTTACATGGAAAAAGAACGCGAGCGGGCACAAAAAATGGGTTATCCCTCTCCGATTCAGCCCGACAAAGAAAGTACGGACAGGCAGTATGACGAGGCGATGAACTTTATGCTCCAAAATATTGACCGGATTTCGCTGTATTCGGGGACGCACAACGAGGCAAGTAACGAACGTTTGATAGAATTGATTGCTCAGTACGGCTTGAAAAAAAATCACCCCAAAATTTGGTTTGGACAGTTGTACGGAATGAGCGACAACATCAGTTTCAACCTCGGAAAATTGGGCTACAATATTGCCAAGTATCTGCCTTATGGTCCCATAAGAAACGTAGTGCCGTATCTCACGCGCCGTGCCGAAGAAAATACTTCCGTCGCAGGACAGACGGGTCGGGAACTTTCTCTATTGCGGAAAGAAATACTGAGGAGAGGGATTTGACAGCAGAGAAGAAAATATTTTCGAAATGAGAAATCTTAAAAACAGAGGGATTTTTATTCTGTATTTTTCAAGCCATAGATACAGCCTAAAAAGAACAAAAACAAAGAAGCTCCTCCATAAATGCCGCCAATAACTAAAGTCATTATTAAAATAGACATAATAAGGGCAGTAAAAAAATATTTTAAATTTTTATCGCCCAAATTTTGTTGGTTTTTCAGTAATTCTATAAAGAAAAATAATAGAAACAAGGCTAACCCTACAAATCCCGTTTTAAAAAAAATATAGGCAAAGCCATTGTGCAACGTAGGGATATAACGCATTTCTGTACCTCCTAAATTTACTACTCTGTGGATGTCCACCAATCCGCCAAATCCATTGCCAAATAAAATAGTTGCCGGTCCCTTATCTATGGTTTGATCAATAGCGCATTTTGCTTCATAAGCCCTCCACCTATTCCACAATTCTGCATCGTTATGTGTATTTATTTTTGAATTAAAAATTTCATCAACGGAATTTCTAATTTTAAAAACAAAAAATTCAATCCCTTTGCTGTCTCTGGACGGATTAAGGTTTTCCAATACAGCGTAAAAAGTAAAGGATGTTAAAATGAAAACAAAAATATAAAAAAAGAATTTAGGTGAAAAATTAAGATAACCTTTTATGGCGAGAACCATAAGGATAATTATACCAACATCTGTTCTGGAAAAGAACAAAAATACAGAAATCGCAATTATTGTCAGTAATATTTTTTTCACTTTGGGTTTAATGTCTAAAAATAAAATAGAAGTTTTTTCTTTTATAAGAAGCAAGACAAAAGCTAATGATTCTGCATGATTGCCAAGTCCTGCGTACATTCTGATTTTATTTATGTTAAAAGCGCGGCTTTCTATAATAACGGAAAATGAAATAAAAATATGAATTAGCGCAGTAGCAACGGAAAGATAGACAATTCCTTTTACAAAGAACTTTTTGTCAGGGGTATTTTGAATGAGAAAATATCCTGATAGAAACAGTAAAATTGCTCTGAAAAAATATATAAAATCTTTAAAAAAATCGTAAAGTTTGTGATGGGCAAAAATACCGCTAAAAAAACCAATGGCAGCAATGACTGTCAAAAAAAACACTGAAAAAAACACGTCTGAAGATATTTTTTTAGCCTGCAAAATCGACCAACAAAAAGAGACAACAATTATCACAAAATACGGTCGAAATCCTAAATAATTTCCGCTTAGTAACACACAAAAAAACAATAGTTTATTGACAAGAGAGATTGTGTTTTCTTTTTTTTTAAGTGGGGACATAGTTCTAATGCTAAAAAATGCCTAAATTGCCATACAAAGATAGGTAAAATTATTATGAAAGTACTTTTTATTGCAAGAGCAACTTTGTATTCTTCTTGGGGTGGTGATACTGTTCAAATCGAAAAAACCGCAGAAAACTTAAGAAAATTGGGCGTTCATGTAGATATTGGACTAACGAATGATACTTTTGATTATGATTTTTACGATATAATTCATTTTTTCAATATCATTAGACCCTCTGATATTATTTATCATGCAAAAAAAGCAAGAAAATATGTAATATCCACTATTTTTGTGGATTATGAAGAGTATGAACGAAAGCAAGGAACTTTGTTGAAAAAAATTTTTCGGAAATTTTTCGGAAAAAACAATTTAGAATATTTAAAAACAATTGCAAGAGCCTTACTCAATGGCGAAAAAATCAAAAGTAAAGAGTATCTGTTTTGGGGACATGAAAAATCGGTGAAAAAAGTGATAAAAAATGCAGCCGCCCTGCTTCCTAATAGCGAGAATGAAGCCAAAAGATTAGAAAAAACGTTCGGGAAAATTAACATTCCTGTTTTCAAAATCACTAATGGTATTGAAATTATTCCCGATATTGAGCCTAATGAAAAATTCAAAGATTCTATAATTTGCATTGGGCGGATTGAGGGAAGAAAAAACCAACTGAATTTAATAAAAGCAGCAAATGCTCTGCCGTATAAGTTTTACATTATTGGACAACATTCTCCCAACCATAAAAACTATTATAAAATTTGTAGAAGAATTGCCAAAAGTAATATCGAATTTATAGAACATCTCCCTCAAAAAGAGATATTTTCAATCATGAAATCTGCAAAAGTTCACGCTTTGGTTAGCTGGTTTGAGACGACAGGATTGGTGTCGCTGGAAGCGGCATATTATGGTTGCAATATTGTCGTATCTGATAAAGGCGACCAAAAAGAATATATTGAAGATAACGGTTTTTTTTGCGACACAGCGTCGGTAGATTCCATTTGTCAAGCAATTAAAAAAGCACATCAAGCGCCTTTTAATCAGAGTTTTAAAAATTATATTGCAGAAAATTATACTTGGGAAAAAGCAGCGGAACAGACGTTGGCAGTGTATAAAACTGTGTTATAAATATTTGATTCGGGTAATATAATATTTTAATAGGGAAAAATAATATTCAATATTTATCAAAAAATTAATATTCGTGTGATTGATTTCTTTTGCTTTCTTTACTTCTTTAAAGGCAGATTTGACTAATCTTGTGCTGATGCCATTTCCCAAAATTTCAACAGTAATACATTTAATATAAGCAGGCTGTAATTTTATTAAAACTCTCAACAGAAATTCGTAATCGCCGGTGATCTTAAAATCCGTGTTGTATAAACCAAATTCTTCAAAAAGTGTTCTATGGTGAAACGCTCCTACATGTGCAATTCGCATTTCCCGCTTAAATACATTTTTTTTCAGCGGCTCGCCAAAAAATCTGATGGTTTCGCCCTTTGTATTGATTTGCCGTGCTTTGGAGCAAATAAAATTAATTTGATGAGAGACATTCAAAATGTTTTTATAATAAACTTCCAAAGCGTTTTTCATATAAGTATCGTCTGAACCCAGAAAAGAAATCCAATTTCCAACACTTAAAGTAATTCCTTTGTTCCATGCGTCATAAATTCCTTCGTCCGGTTTAGAAAGGTATTTAAAAGTGATATTTTTTCTTTTGAATTGATTTTTATATTTTTCGATGATATTTAAAGTTCCGTCTTGTGAGCCTCCGTCGATGATAAGGTATTCAAAGTCCAAAAAAGTTTGACTTAATACAGACAAAATTGTTTTTTCAATTGTTTTTTCTGAATTGTAAGAAGCTGTAATTATAGAAAAAAAAGGAGTTTTCATCAAAACAGTAATTTATTTTTAATCCGTTCAAAATATTCACATAAACGGCATTAGTACAATGTAATATGTATATACAATATTAAATAAAGTAATATGAATTGTTTCTAATGGCTACCTCTTATTATTATAAGATTATTTACTTTCTTCCGTAGGTTTCTTGTTATACAGTTTCTTTAAAGCATCTTCCAATTTGGAATTTCCTTCAATTAACGGGTCGTAAACCTCATTTACAGGCAACTCATATATTAACTTTTGGGCATTATAGACAACCGAAGCGCTTGGGTCAAAATATTCTGAAAAGGAACCAAAATCCCCGTTAATAGAATCATTTTTATAGAAAAAAGATATATTTTTTATAGAAATCTCTCCTTGCGCTTTATTCTCTCCAAAATCTAATCGGATTTTTGTCGGTTTTATATTTTTTGGAACATCAAAAACAATTTGTTGCAAAATGGGTTCGCCGTATATAGGTATAATTATCGATCTATTTTCATCAAAGGTTTCACTATTACTGGCATAGAACAACTGAAATCTGTCGTTTTTGGTGAAAACACCCTCAAGAATTACTTTAAAATTTGGCGTTTTAGAGGTTGTGTTTTCTTTTGTTTGAGATTCTTTTTGGCACGTTAATAGTAATGTTAATGCAATTAGTCCTAAAATTATTTTTCTCATCGGTCTGATTTTTAATTTAGAGTTTACAAAGGTAATAAATAATGCTTTATTAGTAGAAACATTTTTTTAATATTTTAATTTTTTCAACAACTCACCCCCTCATTCCAATATCTATCCCCTTGATTTTTCGGTACAAAGCCGTCGCATAGTTGTCCGTCATGCCCGAAACAAAATCCACAACGCCCAAAACTTTTTCATAATCGCTTGGGACTTCATACAAAAACTGTCTGGGAATCAACTTAATAGCCTTTTTGTCCGACTCCCGTCGGAGGTCTTTCGTTTTAAGAATCGGCGGAATGAAATGGTCTAATAACTCGTACATCACGTTGTATCCCGCATTTTCGATTTCCACTACCGAGCGGTGGTTGTAAATATTTTCTACCGAAAAATCCTCAATCGTCTGAATTGCTTTGCATTCGCTTTTCATCTGCCCGAAAATGGATTTTTCCGGCGTTCCCGACAAAACTTCTTCAAAAATTTCCTTGTAAATCTCTTCCGCCCTGCGGATAAGCGAGTTAATCGAAACTGCACGCAGAAAAGAAATCCGGTCGTTCTTGTCTTCGGTTTGCGACAATTTCCGACTCACGCGCGTCCATTTGTCTTCGCCCTGCATCTCGCTGATAATCTGACGGAAAAGATCTTCGCAAATTTTTGAATCAACGAAACCCAACCGCTGCGCATCTTCCAAATCAATAATATTGTAGCATATGTCGTCCGCCGTTTCTACGAGCCAGACAAAAGGGTGGCGCAGGTAAATCAGCGGTTCTTCCTGCATCAAAGTCATCGAAGTTTCTTTTGCAATATCTTGAAAAACAGATTTTTCGCTTTGAAAGAATCCAAATTTCTTGCGGTGGAGAATTTTCTTGTCTTTGGCGACAGATTCGCACGGATATTTCGCAATCGAAGCCAGCGTGGAGTACGTCAGCATAGCGCCTCCCTCCGATTTTCCGTTTTGTTTTTGCGTTAAAACGCGGATTGCATTGGCATTTCCTTCAAAATTGACAAAATCTTGCCATTCTTTTTCAGAAAATTTTGATTTTAACCAAGATTCATTGTGAAAAAAATAACTTGCAATCGCATCTTCTCCCGAATGTCCAAAAGCAGGATTCCCAATGTCGTGGCACAGACAGGCAGTAGAAATCACGTTGTACAGGCTGTGTTTAAACAGTTCTTGCGTTTCTGCGGTCAAGTCGGGAGCATATTTTTCAGCAATGAAATTTCCGATTTCACTTCCCAGCGAACGCCCCACAGAAGCCACTTCTAATGAATGCGTCAATCGATTGTGTACCAAGATGCTGTCGGGCAGAGGGAAAACCTGCGTTTTGTTTTGAAGGCGGCGAAACGCGGTCGAGAAAATCACGCGGTCAAAATCGCGCTGATATTCGCTTCTGCTGTCGCTTTTTTTGTCCGCAGACCTGTACTGCACGCCCGTCCGCAGGTCTGAAAATAATTGGTTTATGTCCATTTTTCAATCAAAATTCAAAGTTAGTGATTTTGCCGAAATTTTCTTGTCTTTAAAATTTGATGTTGTTGAAAGTACAGAGATAACCCATTACTTCTTTTATAAAAAACGAATTTTATGGAGGAAATCAATATTTTCGGATAATTTACACCTATTTCGTAATATCAAAACTTGCGCCTACGCTTACGGCAAACTGATTGTTCAACTTTTCAAAACCTTTGGCATCTTTGTAGCGTGCAATCGGAAAATTAATCTCTGTAAATAACCCGAAGCCGTCTTTGAAGAAATACCGTACTCCTGCATGTCCGCCGAAATTTTTCAGTCCCAAATCCAGACCGGGATAGACATCCATTCCCGCAGGCAGTCCCAAAACATTGCCCAGATGGGCATTGAACCTTGCTTTCATATCGAAGCGGTCGCCTGCGTCAGGATTTTTTCCATCTACTTTTTTCACGCCTAAAAGATAGCCTGCCTGCGCTCCGATTGAAAAACTTTCACCCAGTCCATAATCGAAACTCGTCATAATTCCCGTACCGCCGTTTTGAAAGTTAGCTCCAATTTGAAATTTCATATCGTTCTTTCCGGAGAACGCTGCTTGTGCATTGATAAAACCTATCATGCCGACCATTAGTAAACTTACAAGAATTTTTCTCATATTCGCTAAAATTTTTGCAAATATATGAAATGTTGAGAAATTGAATCTGCGGGAAAATTATTCAAAATTATTCAGTTTAAATGCTACAGGCAATGTAAAATACGTTCTCACAGTTGTTCCGTTGATTTGTGCGGGAATCCATTTTTTATTGATTTTTTTCAAAATTCTGATGACCTCTTCTTCGCAGCCGTCGCCGATGCCTTTCACCACTTTGAATCCCGACATTGCCCCGTCTTTTTCTACCACGAATTTAATGAGTACTCTACCCTGAGTGCCGTTTTTCAACGCTTTTTCGGGATATTCCATTTGTGCAGAGACGTAATTGCGCAAAGCGTCTGTTCCGCCGGGAAATGAAGCATCTACATCTACCGCACTGTAAACATCTGTTGCAGAGGGACTTACAATTGGCGGAGCAGGAGGCGTAACGTTCATAATTCCTGAATTATTAGAAACTGCTGTATTTGAAACGTTTGTAACGCCTGCCCTGTCTATGGTAGAAATTTCTGCGCCTTCAATCTCTGTTTGCGTTGCCAAGGTTCTTTCCACGTCTGTATTTCTTACAGGTGTAGGCGAAAGATTGTTTACTTTCTTGAGGGGAGAAGTTGATGTCGTTTCTTTTGGATTAACTTTCTCTTTTTTAGGAGCAATTTCTTCAGGAGGAATTAATTCGTAAATAGTTTGAGCAGGGGTAGCGGCAGTAGGCGGCAACTGAATTTGACTGTAAAAATAAAAAACCATCATAACAAACAAACAAAGTCCCAAACCCATAATCAATGCTTTGGTCATCAAATAGTTCTGTTGCGCACGCAAATCGTATGCGCCGTAATTTTTGTTTCGTTTTTCAAACAAAAGTTCATCAAATGAAGAATAAATGTCAGGATTCATATTACAATTTTTTTTAATTATTCGTGATTCTTTAAACAAATATCCAAATTCGTGCCAAAATGTTAAATTTTTAAATACCCCCCACCTGAAATATGGGTTTATTTTAAATTATTGTTGAAAAATATTCAATTTTATTATTAAAAATTATATAATTATCCGTATAAACACCTGAACTCATTTTTGTAAACTATGCGGAACCCCATGCTCTGCACACGACGGAGATATGAATGTGGAGTTTTTTCAATTTTTGGAATGGGTAAATTTACAGAGAAGCCTATATCTTAACTTACAAATAATCAGACCTATAAAGACTTTGATTTTTATAAATAATCACCAATCCCCTATTTTTACTTAAAAAAAAGTAAAAAAAGAATCTGATTAATGCAGAAATTATTAATTTTGCATGCAAAAATTATAAAAAATTAATATTGAATACGATAGTGAAATTAGGAAAAATGACAATTGTTGGAATCACGACGCAGTCTGAAAACAAAAAAGGAAAGATTATTGATGATATTGAGACGTTGAAAGAAAGATTTATTTTTGAAGAAATATCAGCAAAAATTCCGAATAAAACGTCAAACAATGTGATTTTACTCTTTTCGGATTATGAAAATGGTGCGCTGGGCAAATTTTCATTGACACTCGGACATCGGGTTTTTTCTACAAAAAATATTCCCAAAGAATTGACAATCAGAAAAGTACCATCTTTATATTACAAGACTTTCACTTCCGACAAAAGAGATGATTCTTCTTTCCAAAAGTGGATGAAGCTCATGCAAAAACCTAAACAAAACAACCTGAATTTCAAAGTGAATTTTGATTTATATTGGGACGGTTTAGATTCATTAGAAAGTTCATTAGTAGAAAATTACGCTTCCGTAGATGTAGGAGAATCGCTGTTTGAAAAATTTACGAAAGTTAAACAAACTTTCTTTTTCTTGAAAGAATAATTTAA